>JAZNTT010000040.1:0-4237 GCA_045591885.1 Eubacteriales bacterium
ATTATGTCCCTTTGCGTTTGTCTTATCGCCCGTATAAGTATCTCCGCAGAGCGAGCAGGTGTAGGTCGTGAAGCCGCCGCTTATGCAGTTCGGCTTAACTACGACGGATGTATACTTATGAGTACAAGCTGCGGGAGGAGTGACGTCGGTGTTTCCGCCGCTGTTTCCACCCGAGCTGCCGCCTGAGCTGCCCGTTCCGTCGGTCGTATACATACGAGCTATATAGTCGGTATCCTTATACTTCGTTGAGGTAAGAACGCCCATCGTGCAAAACGTTCCGTATGTTCCAATATAACACTGCTCCCCAGAAACTTTGGTCGTAAGAGCATTTTTCGAGCTGTCCCATGTATACACAGAGGATGCAGTAGTATCGAAGGTAAAGTTGTAATACGTGTTACCGTCTTTATCAACCTTGACAAGATTTATATACTTCTTTGTGCTACCCTCTTTGAAATAGAGGTAATAGCCGCCCGTTACAGTCTCGACAAAGACGTCAACTGCGTTTTCGGGAGCAGTATCGGTTGCGCCGTAGTAACCGGACATAGTACCGTTAAAGTAGTACTCAGTATCGACTGCGGTTGAAAGGAATCCGAGCTTATACGCCTTACCGACAGTAACCGAGGTTACAAAAGTGGGCTTAACTGCCTCTTTTCCTCCGCAAACGGTGCAGGTGCCCGAAACGTAGTTATGTCCCTTTGCATTCGTATAGCTTGCCTTGTAGCTGTATCCGCAGCCCGAAACCTTACAGGTAAATAGAGTATATCCCTTAGCGTCGCAGGTTGCCGCAACAATGGTAGTACCGAAGTTGTTATGGTTGCACTTAGTAGAGGAAGGAGTAGTCATATCCTTCGGAACTTCTTTTTCAAAAAGCTGGAAAGCAAGCTCGGGATAGTCTACAAAGACGTTACGGGTGCCGGTAATAGACTGTACCGCGTCGTTACGGCCAAGCTCCCATGTATCAACGGGGTCTGCTTCCATCCATTCGAGCATGACCTCGGGGCTTTCCATAACGCCGTCGGTGCCCCATGCGGTGTTAAGGTTACCCCAGCGAACGTAAACGTAGAGGAAGATACGCGCAACGTCGCCGCGAAGATCAAGGGTGTTATTCGACTCTTTATTAGGATTATAGTAGCCGCTGCTCTTTCCGTATGCGGTATTACCGCGGGAGGAGTTTTCGCTCGTCGAGGTAGGACGAAGCATCATAATGTCGTTTTCGCCCGAGCCCTCGCCCTTACTGTTAGGCCAAGTGTGCTCGCGGTTCCAGCCGCCGTCCCAAGTCGGGCCGATCTGCTTGCCGGAATAGAAGGAAGAGATCTTTCCGCCGCCGTTCTGACAGTCGGTATACTGGAATAGACTCTTGGTTGCATCGTAGCTGGTAACGTAGCTCTGAGCTTCGGTAACGAGTTTCTTCAGAGCTTTATAAAGAGCACTGTTCGGTACGTCCGATTTGTTCGAAGCACCCGAATAAGTAGAAAGCACCTCGTACGATGTATGATCGGCGTAGAATGTCTCTGCCATAGGCGACATGAACGTCGCTACCGTTCCGCGCGAACCCCAGTTGTATACGTATTTGCCGTTCGCAGCATACACATAGTTAACTTCTGCGGCGTCTGCCTGCATACTGATAAAGGGAAGCGTCGATATACAGCAAACAAGTACCAGAATGACCGCTAATCCGCGTTTCAAGATATTGTTCATCAAAATTCTCCTCAAATATATATTATACCTATACAGTTTACCTTATATTGCAGATAAAATCAATAGCTTTCCGAAAACTATGTATCTTTGTCGGTTTTTCCGTACGATATTGTCAAAATGGCAGAAATAATCCCCGACGCTGAGCGTCGGGGATTATTCGTCATATCATTTTTTCGTCATAAACGGCGCGGACTCCGCCGATGAATTTCGGGCGAGTGCGCGCAGCAACGACAAGCGCCTCTCCGATGTGATCGTTAATTAGACGCAGAGGAACTGCGACCTTTTTAAGGTGCATGCCGATAAGCGTAAGACCTATATCAAGCCCTGCGTCTGCCTTTATCTCCTCGACTACCACGGGATCGACAAACGACTTATACGCCTGCGTTGCCATTGATCCGCCTGCTTTCGGCTGAGGAATTACGTTTACCGCTTCAAGATTCGGCACCGCTTCCCTCTCAATCACTACCGCGCGGTTAAGATGCTCACAGCACTGAAATGCGAGGTATATTCCCTTCTCTTTCGCAGATTCGTAAATAGCAGAAAAGACCTCTGCCGCCGCTTCGGGCGCGGAATTCGTTCCGATCCTCGAGCCGAGTATCTCGCTCGTCGAGCAACCGATTATCAGTATATTTCCCTTTTTAAGCTCCGCCTTCTCGATGATCTCATTCACCGTCAGACGCGCTTCATCATATAATGTTTTCATTCTTAATACTAACCCTTGCTTTCAATTCTTTTTTATAATTGCATTACAACGCTCGCAGTTTACTCGCAAACCGTCTCTTTGGAAATTGTACCGATAAGCTTTACTGAATACACCGTATCCGCCGCTATAACGTGAAAATCGGCGTTAACTCCTTTCGTCCGGCCAAGCCACCAAAAACGGTGTGTTAGGATCAGCTCGTAGTCTTTTGATCGGCATACGGATAATAGTCGGAAAGCCAGCCTTAATCGTATGCAAAGCAATTTTATGAATAGAAATGCCGGCAGAACGGCATAACAACGTCGGAATTATTATAAACCACTCCATACTGAACTCTTCAGTTCTTTCGCATTATAATTATAACATAACGCCAAACACTTTTCAATATTTCCTATTGATTTTTTCCGTTTTTATTGCTACAATAATCGGTAGTATCATCTCGAAAGGAAAACAAAAATGGAATTCTACATAGCTCAAGGAATAAGCATATTGACAGGCATCGTTGCAGTCACAATGATGCAATTCAAGGATATGAAAAAGATCCTTGCGGGTCAGATACTCGCGAATCTGCTCACGGCGTCGACGTATCTTTTGCTCGGCGGTCTATCGGGAGCAGGCATTTGCATTATCGCCATCGTGCAGACTGTGACAATGTTTGTTTACAGTATCAAAAGGATCCCCCCGCACAAGTCGGTCGTCGCAGTATTCGTCCTGCTTTATATCGGTTGCTCGGTCCTGTATTACAAATCGTTCATAGATATCTTCTCTGCACTTGCGGCAATAACCTATGCCATGAGCGTTGTTCAGACAAAGCCCGCGCTATCACGCCTTTGGTATGTCTTTAATCCCCTTTGCTGGCTCATATACGACATCTACACAAAGGCATACGGAAACTTCATCTTACACGTTGTTGTGTTCTCATCGACCTTGTTCGCGATCATTCGTAACGATATTAAGCGCAAAGCGTGAAAAAGACACCCCTCTCGGGTGTCTTTTATTATTGTAACCGATGAAAAAGAATCCTCCAAATGTGTTATATTTGCAAAGACATGCCAGTCAAAACAAGAAACATATTTGGAGGATTCAATCATGGTTGCGGGGAGGGACTTGAACCCCCTGGCCTCCGGGTTATCGCTTCGCGCCTCCAACGAGCGCTCGTCGGCTCATAGCGAAAAGCCCAAAACTTAAGACCGCTCCGAGGCAAAAAATATAGACACCCAAATGGGTGTCTATATTTTTTGGCACGTCGCACCGATTTAAATATCATTGCTTTCGCAATGGCTTTAATACTTTTTCTTCAAAATAAAGAAACAGACCCAAAACAGTACCAACATCAAACAAACAACGCCACCAAAAACCATGCAAAGCAAATCCTGCCCCAATAGTTTGAAAACGATGGTACTTAATGCACAGATGATAATAAACAGGTAACCCGCCCAAGCCCAAGCTTTGTTGCGGATAAAGTGGAATCGTTCATCCGTTTCGGCAACTTCTCTTTTTTCTCGGTAAGTCTCACTCCTGCTCAAACGGTAACTGCGGAGCAAACGCACAACACCAACGACCATCAAAGCAGAACCCACACCGCTCCAAAACGCGTCCAAAGTTTCCAGACAGCATAGAACGGTCAAAACAAGACCAAGCAAAAGCCATATCACACCAAAAACAATATCTTTTGTCTTCATATTATTCCTCCTCAAAAATGAAGACCTTTTCTATGGTCATCCTAAAGAATGTTGCAATTTTATGGGCTAAAAGAATGGAAGGGTTGTAGCGTCCGTTCTCCAAAGAACTAATTGTTTGCCGAGATACGCCCATTGCCTTGGCAAACTCCTCTTGGAG
>JAZNTT010000041.1:0-7718 GCA_045591885.1 Eubacteriales bacterium
ATCAGGAGAACGCCGACGATGCATCCGATAAACGCGCCGACGTAGGGAATGAACGCCGTTACGCCTATAACCACGCTTATGACGGGAGCATAGGGGAAGCCGAAGATCGACATCGCGATGAAGAATATCGTTCCGAGAATGATCGCCTCAACACACTGCCCCGAGAAGAATTTCGTGAAGGTCTTTACGGTGAGGTCAACGAGGTATTTTACCTTGGGCGCGTGCTTTTCGGAGCAGTATGCCTTTATTATGTCATCTGTCTGACGGCCGGTCCTCTTTTTGTTTGCGAGGAGGTATATTGAGAAGATGACCATCGTGACGAGGTTTGCAAGGAAGGTTATCAGATCGTTAAGCGAGTTTTTGACGGTATCGAGAATGTGACCCGCGTTTGAGGTGAGCGTTGAGATCAGCTGATCGAAATTGATCTTATCAAACATCGTTTTGAGGTCTTTGGTCTCGAAATTGTACTTTTCGAGAAGCGCAAGAACCTTCGGGTAGAGCTTTTCGACCGACTTCACGATCTCGGTTATTGATTCAACGAGCGCGGGGATCATTATTCCGATAACGAAGGTTATCGCCGCGATCGCGAGCAGATACGAGAGGATAAGGCTTGCCATCGTTATGAATTTTTCGGGAAGCTTCTTTTTAGCCTTTGATTTTTTGTTAAGGAAGTTGAAGAACCGCTCGAATTTCGCCATCGGCGTTCCGAGAATGAGCGCAAGAACAACACCAGCAAGAAGCGGCGATATGACCGCGTAGATTGCGCTTATGATTCCGCCGAGCTTGCTGAAATTCATGATTACGGCATATATGAGAATTATAGCGGTTGCAAACAGCAGGCCGTCTTTGAATTTTTTCTTATCGAACTTGTCCATTATGTTCTCCTTGGCGTTCATTTTGCTTTGCGCGGAAAATGAAAATGCGTAATATGTTTAGATACAGTTACACAAATATAATTATACGCCCCATATATTGCCATTTCAAGTTTATGCCGGCAAAATTCACATTTTGTTCATATCGAAAAAGAACGCTTTCGGTTTATCGACGCTTATTTACAAAAAACTGTTTACAAATCTCCAAAATCTGCTATAATAAATAGAGAGTAATAGTATTTTCGGAGGAAAACTTGATAATCCAGCTTGATGAGGCAAAGCGCACCTTGACTAACGTGCGTCCTGCCATAGAAGAACTAAAAAATGCGCTCCGCATTGAGGAGTTAAATAGACAGATCCAGGAGCTTGAAGCTAAGACCCTCGTCCCCGACTTCTGGTCGCGCGACGATTCGGGTAAGATACTTCAACAGATAAAGGACAAAAAGACGACGATAGAGCGCTATGAGGAGCTTTGCTCACGCCTTGAGGATACTCTCGTGCTTATTGATATGGGCATCGAGGAAAATGACGAGAGCGTCGTTGACGAGGTTGTAAGTGAGGTCAAGGAGATCCTTGAGACCGAGGAAAAGATGCGTCTTGAAACTCTGCTCACGGGCGAGTACGATCATAATAACGCGATCCTTTCGTTCCATCCCGGTGCCGGCGGAACGGAGGCTCAGGACTGGGCGCAGATGCTTTACCGTATGTATACCCGCTGGGGCGAAGCTCACGGCTATACGGTAAAGCTCATGGATTGGCTCGACGGCGATGCGGCGGGCATCAAGAGTGCGGTAATATCTATCGAGGGTCTTAACGCTTACGGCTTCCTCAAGAGCGAAAACGGTGTTCACCGTCTCGTACGCGTTTCTCCCTTTGATGCATCGGGCAGACGTCAGACGTCGTTTGCCTCGGTCGAGGTAATGCCCGAGTTTGACGATATGAACAGCGATATCGAGGTCCGCGATGAGGATCTTGAAATAACGGCTCACCGTTCGTCAGGCGCAGGCGGTCAGCACATCAACAAGACTGACTCGGCAATCAGAATCCTGCACAAGCCGACGGGAATCGTCGTCGGCTGTCAGACGCAGAGAAGCCAGCTCCAAAATAAAGAGTACGCGCTTCGTATGCTGAAAAGTAAGCTGATGGAGATCAAGCAGAGAGAAAATCTCCAAAAGATAGACGATATCAAGGGTGTAAAGACCGATATAGAGTGGGGCTCGCAGATACGCTCTTACGTATTTATGCCCTACACGCTTGCAAAGGATACCCGTACCGGCTTTGAAATTACCGATATTAACTCCGTTATGGACGGTAATATCGACGGATTTATCAACGCATACCTAAAAATGACAAGCTCAAAAGAAAACGCTTAATTAAAAGAGTTAAAGGAGAAAAGTCAATGCTTAAACAGACAAGATTTTACCTCGGACTTATGCTTATAGTTCAGTCCATTTCCTGCTTCTTCCTCGTTATCGCGTATCTTTTCAAGGATAAGAAGAACACCGCAAGCCCCTTTATGGTGCTCGGTATAATCTCTGCCGTTGCGGGCGGCTTCCTCGTTGCCGAAAAGGTCAAGGAGAGATATGAGAGCGAGCTTATCCTCGATGCAATGAACGACATCTGCGTGGAGGACGACTTCCGTCACGATATTCCCGTTGATGAAACTGCAGACGAAGAAGAGTTTAACTGATTTAATAGGAAAAACCTCCGCCGAAGCGGAGGTTTTTTGTTCGTAAAGTTAATTGATAAGCGCATCGCACGAAAGGGGAAACTAAATAAGAACAAAACCTTTCGGGGCAATCTTGGGCATTTCATAACAATAAGAATTTATATAAATAGTGGCAACCTTGATCTTTTTGTTTTTAAATAGACCTTTTTTCTCTGTAAAAATATCATATCCATCAATCAAGTTATTGTTATGATTACTAAAAGATCCTATTCTTTCGAATGTAACAGGGAGAGCGTTATATCTAAGTTTGCGTAAATAATCATATGCCGCACCAACAGAGGTGGCATTAATGGGATTATCTATACTATAGCCATATGTAGAATCGAAAACAGCATTATTATTTTCTATTTTAAAACGAGAAGGGAACTGTTGTCTTTCGTATTCAAGTTCACTTTTTATGTGTTCAAAAGTATCAAATAAAACTATACCATTGCACATTTTGTCTCGCTCTTCATCGTATACTTGAACACATACACATGTATAAATGCAATAAGCAAATGCAATTTTTTCCTCTTCGTCCAATTTGCCTTTTGTTTCGGGAAGTTCTTCCATCAATCTTACTTGTACGCGAATGCGATCTTCTCTGGGTACATGTACAGCAATATCAGGACGAGCATTTTTAATCACATCACTAAGCAAATCATAAACCGCAAGAATTTCCTCGTTAGATAATTTGCCGTGAACAAATTGAGAGATAATTTCAAAAACATTTGAATAAATCTCAATCTCATGAATAGACAAGTTTATATTTTTCTGCTTAAACAAAATTTTTATTGCGTCAAATCTTTGCGTATTCAAAATTTCCATTTATTTTTACTCCTTTTGGTAAAGTATAGCACAATGTATGTCCAAATACAAGTGATTTACAAAAATCCGCCTGAGTTTATTTCGGGCGGATAGTTTTGTTTTATAAAGTCGGCAATTATTTGCTTTCCTTAATAGCAGCCTGTCCCGCAACACATCGTGCGGTCATCTTGTATTGCGAATCAAATATATTTCGGCAGAGTTGTTAAAATGCCGTCGAGGTGCTTATCGTAGCCTGCTTCGGTAAAGAATAGCTTGCCGTTTTCGTATATGACCGTTGAGACCGATGCGTTTGATACCCAGGACACCTTCTTCATATAGTCGACGCTGCCGTAGGTCGTTATCGCCTGGAGCGAGCGAATGGGGGTCGCGTGAGTTGCTATGACGATGGTCGAATCGGGATTCTCTTCAGCTATTTTTATCAGGCAGCTGTGGACTCGGTTGCCAAGCTCCTCGACACTCTCTCCGTTCGGGCAACGGACGTTGCATGTGTCTCCGAACCATTTTCCGAACAGATCGGGATACGCTTCCTTTATATCGTCGTAAAGGACGCCCTCCCACTTTCCTGCATATATTTCGCGCAGGTCGGAAGTCGGCGTGACGGAAAGAGCGAGCAGGTCGGCTGCCGCCTTTCCCGTTGTGAAAGCGCGGTCGAGGTCGGAGGCGTACACCTTATCGACCTTATAGTTTTGCTTTATATATTCGGCGGTCGCCATCGCCTGACGGCGTCCGAGGTCGGTCAGCGGCGCGTTATAGTGTCCTGCGAATCTTCTTTCGAGATTAGCCGTGCTCTCGCCGTGGCGGATCATAAGAAATTTTGTCATTGGTTTCTCCGTGTGGGAAAATAGAGTAACATTGTTTTTACGCGGGCGAGCAATGCTCGCCCCTACGGTTATGCGGTGAAAAATTGATAATCTTCAAAAAGAGGTGCTCGAAAGCACCCCTTTTCTTTATTATCTGTTAAGGATCTTCTTGGTAAGCTCTACGGGCTCGACGATCTTGTCGCCCTCGTAAACGCGCATATTACCCGACGCGATCTCGTCGATAAGAACGACCTCGCCGTCCTTCGTGTAGCCGAACTCGAACTTGATGTCCCAAAGGTCAAGACCGATGGTTTTAAGGTCGTCGGCAACGATCTTGGTGATAGCGAGTGTCTGCGCCTTAAGCGACGCGAACATCTCCTCAGTCATAACGCCGAGAGCGGTGAGTCCCTCACCCGTTACGAGCGGGTCGCCCTTTTCGTCGTTCTTGAAGGTGCATTCAACGTAGCCGTTTCCGAGGCGCGTGCCGTTCTTGATATATTCGCCGTAGCGACGGATGAAGGAACCGGTCGCAACGAGACGGCAGATGACCTCAAGTCCGTTACCGCCCTGCGCCTTGCCGAAGTTTTCGGCGGAGATAACTTCCATCGTTGCGTCGTCGATGTTTGCAGAAACGTAATGAGTCTTGATGCCTGCCTTCTTGCAAAGCTCAAAGTAATAAACCGAGGTCTGAAGGTTTGCCTTGCCGATACCCTCAATGGTAAGTCCTACCGAGTTTTCGCCGGGATCGAAAACGCCGTCCTTGCCGGTGCAATCGTCCTTAAATTTGAGCAGTACGTTTCCGTTTTCAAGAGCGTATACGTCCTTCGTTTTGCCTGTGTAAATCTTTTCCATAAATCCGGTCTCCCTTTATTTATTTGAATTACTATAATACAATTATACAATATGCTTATTTATTTGTAAAGAAAAAAATATTCGTTTTTTCGACGAAATTAGTGCTGATACAGCGCTGAGTCTTTCGCGTTTTCACCACGATGCGCTGTCTGCGGCGGTAACGGCGGTTGAGAATGCGATTTGCAGGTTGAATCCGCCGGTATAAGCGTCGACGTCGATGACCTCCCCCGCGAAATACAGCCCCTTTATTTTCTTGCTTTCGAGGGTTTTGGGGTTTAGCTCCTTGACGCTGACGCCGCCCTTTGTGACTATCGCCTCGTTTATCGGGCGGAAGCCGTTGAGGTTAACGGGGAAGCGTTTGAGCAATGTTACAAGCGATTTCCTTTCCTCTTTTGTGATCGAGTTTACCTTGCGGTCGGGAGAGATGCCCGACATTCTTACGAACACGGGGATCATTCTTGACGGAAGAAGTGCCGATAGAGAGTTTATGAAGTCGCGGTTGAGGTTTTTGCCAAAATCGGATAGGAGTCGGTTATCAAGCTCCTTTTCGTCGAGCGCGGGTTTCATATCAATGTAAAGTGTGTATTTCTTTTCACCGAGGTCGGGTATCATTGACGAAAGCGACAGTATCATCGGTCCCGTTACGCCGAAATGCGTGAACATCATCTCTCCGAAGTCCTCGTAGACTGCTTTTCCGTCCTCGTTTTCTGCCTTGATAGCGACGTTTTTGAGGGAAAGTCCCTGCATATCGGGGCAACTGCGGTCGGGTGACTCTATAGGGACGAGCGACGGACGGCAGGGGATTGTTTCAAGTCCGAGCGACTTTGCGAAGCGTATTCCGTCACCGTCTGAGCCGGTTTTTTGATACGATACGCCGCCCGTGCAGACGATGACTGCGTCGTAAGGGACGGTGTTTCCGCCGACCTTAACGCCGACTATCTCGCTGTTTTCCACCTCGATTCCGCTTACGCGTGCGTGAACGACGTTCTTTTTGACGAGCGACGCGAGCGCGTCGACGATGTCAAAGGCTCTGTCCGACACGGGAAAAACGCGGTTTCCGCGCTCGGTCTTCAGCGGCACGCCGAGGTTCTCGAAAAACTCCATCGTGTCCTGCGAGGAGAAGTTACTGTATGAAGAATAGAGGAAACGCGGGTTAGTCGGCACGTTCTTAAAAAACTCGTCGCGGTCGCAGTTGTTCGTCACGTTACATCTGCCCTTGCCGGTTATCGCGAGCTTTCTGCCGAGGCGGTCGTTTCTTTCGTAGAGCGTGACTGAGCATCCGTTTGCGATCGCGCGTGCTGCCGCCATCATTCCCGAAGCTCCTCCGCCTATTACTGCGATTTTTTTCATTATATGTGGCTGTCCTTATCGTAAACGTCGTACTCGTCCCATATCGTCTCGAGGCGCGAGAAGACATTTTGAAGCTCTATCTTCTTCTTGCGGGCGATGTCGACGATCAGCGCGTTCATAATGCTCAGCGGTGCGACAAGAGAATCGACGAAGGATGCCATATCGCTCTTCGCGTAGAGGGTGCTGTCTGCGTGAGTTGCAATTGGGGAAAGAGCCGAGTCGGTGAGCGCGACTATATGTGCGCCCTGCATGTGTGCGAACTCGACTGCGTTGATTATACGCTTAGAGTAGCGCGGAAAGCTTATTGCGATAACGACGTCGCCCTTAGAAACGCGGAGAAGCTGTTCGAATATTTCGCTTCCGCTCGTCGTCTGGACGAGGGTCACGTTATCAAACATAAATCTGAAATTAAATGCGAGGAAGCTTGCAAGGGAAGCGCTTGAACGCATGCCGATAATGTAGATGCGCTTCGCCTTTACTATCGCATCGGACGCGGCTGTAAAGTCCGCTCGGCTGACGGTCTCGAGGGTGCTTCTTATCTTCGCCATATCGGAATTAAGGACGCTTTCAAGCACGTCGCCCTCTCCGATACGGTCGTTCGTCACTTCCATTCTCTGTACCGACGTGAGGCGTATACGGATAAGCTCCTGAAGTGCGAGCTGAAGCTCGGGGTAGCCCTCGTAGCCGAGCGCGGTTGCGAAGCGGACGACGGTCGATTCACTGACGTTCGTTACCTCGCCGAGGCGCGATGCCGTCATGAATGCCGCCTTATCGTAGCTTTCGAGAATGAAATTTCCTATCGCTCTTTGGCCTTTTGAGAAGGTCGGAAGCGACGTTTTTATTTTTTCGAGAAGATTGTTTTTCATAGCGCCTGCACTTCCTTTTTTGAGAGTATTCTGCCGTTTTCTTGCATTTTCGGGACTAAAAGGGGTCAAAAAATACAAGAAAAGGTACGTCGGCAACTTTTGCAAGTCCGACGCACGTTTCTTTCATAATTAGATTATATACCCATTTTATGGATTTGTCAAGAAAAATGTTGGGGGCACTCTATTTGAGACATTTGAAATTTGCGTCGCACCCTACAAATGACGCATCGAAGTGCTTTGCTATCCGCGATAGAGTTAAAAAAGAACGCCTGAGGGCGTTCTTTTATTTTACAGTTCAACGAGTCCTGCTTCGTAGAGCTTTTGGAGCGACATCAGGATACCGAGCTTTGCGTGGTACCAGGTAAGACCGCCCTGGAAATACACCGCGTATGGCTCGCGGATAGGTCCGTCGGCTGAAAGCTCAATGGACGAGCCCTGCACG
>JAZNTT010000042.1:0-26898 GCA_045591885.1 Eubacteriales bacterium
TGGGAGCTTGTATTCTGCGAGCTTTACGCAGGCGGCAAGTATAATAACAATGCTGACGCATCCTCATATAAATATTCGCTGGGACTTAACGGACTCGGTGCCTGTGCTACGCAGTACAGCTCCGAGTACATGAACGTTAAATCCTACAAGGATACAAAGGTCTATTCGATTGACTTCAAAAAAGGTAAGCCTGTAACCGAGCTTGCCGTTACGGAGCTTTCTCGCAGAGAAAAAAGGACGGGAACCGTCATTCGCTGGCGTCCGGATCTTCAGGTATTTACCGACATTGCAATCCCCAAGGAATACTACCTTGATATGCTCAAGAAACAGTCGGTCGTAAACCCCGGAATCACGTTCCACTTCCGTTGGCAGGAAGGCAAGACCTTTGAGGAATACGATTTCGTTTATGAGAACGGAATAATTGACTATGTAAGCGAGCTTGCAGGCGAAAATTCCCTGACCGCTCCGATAACGTGGTCAACTGAGACAAGGGGTAAAGATCGTGACGACAAGGACGAATACACCCTTAAGCTTGACGTTGCATTCTGTTTTTCTAACACTGTTAGCGTAATTGAATATTACCACAACTCAAGCTTTCTTGAGCACGGCGGCTCGCCCGAAAAAGCTGTGAAGAGCGCTTTCGTCGCAGAGATTGACAAATATCTCAAGGCTAATGGCAAGTATCTAAAGAACGAAGCCAAAATTACGTTCTCCGACGTTGAGGACTGTCTCGTTTTCGTGTCTAACAGCTTCTCAACGCAGACATCGTACGAAAACCAGACAAAGAAATCAATAACTAATACCTTTATTGCCGAAGCCATGACGCAGTTCCTTCGACACAATCTTGAAATTTATTTCATCGAAAAGCCGCTCGAAGCAGAAAAGATCGTTTCTCAGGTGCTGATAAACAAAAGAAGCCGCGAAAGAGCCGAGACGACACGTCTTGACATCAAGAAGAAGCTCAGCGGCTCTATGGACGTTGCTAACAGAGTTGAAAAATTCGTTAACTGCCGATCAAAAGACCCCGAAATCCGTGAGCTTTATATCGTCGAGGGTAACTCTGCACTTTCATCCTGTAAGACGGGGCGGGCTGCGGAATTCCAGGCTATAATTCCCGTTCGAGGTAAAACGCTAAATTGCCTCAAAGCGCCTTACGATAAGATTTTTAAGAGTGAAATCATAACCGATCTGCTTAAAGTAATCGGCTGCGGTGTCGAAATTAAAGGAAAGGTCAAGGGGGACATTGTTCCCTTCTCCCCGGAATCGCTTCGTTGGAGTAAGATAATTATCTGTACCGATGCCGACAAGGACGGATTCCAGATCAGAACCCTAATCCTCACGCTCTTTTATCGTCTTCTTCCCACACTGATCAAAATGGGTAAGATATATATTGCCGAGTCTCCGCTTTACGAGATCAACGTCAAGAACGATACTTTCTTTGCATATAACGAGGCTGAGAAGATCAAAATTCTCGAAAGCATCGGTGATCAGAAGTACACACTTCAAAGATCTAAAGGACTTGGTGAAAACGAGCCTGAAATGATGTGGCAGACAACTATGAATCCGGCAACACGCCGACTTATTCAGGTAACAGAAGCCGACGCGGAGGAAACCGCAATCATTTTCGATACGCTTCTCGGTGATGACCTCGCGGCAAGAAAAGCATTCATTACCGAAAACGGTGAGAAGTACCTATCAGATCTCGATTTTGATGACGATTAATACGGGAGATAAACATGATCGAGTTTATTTTAGGCGGAGCAGGAAGCGGAAAGAGTGCGCTCATAACCGAGCGTATTCTTTCCGACTTGCGTGCCGGCAAGAAAGTCATGCTGATAGTGCCGGAACAAGCGGCACTTTCAACTGAAAGTTCAATAACACTTGCAGCACAGCGGCAAAATGTAAGCACACTTAATCTTGATGTGCTTAATTTCAGTCGCCTTTCTAACTACGCCTTCCGCATCTATGGCGGTATATCATATTCAAGCGTTACCCCGGGTGCGAAAGCGCTCATTTTGTGGGATGCGCTTTTTTCGTCTATTCCCTATCTTAAGCACTATAAAACCGAAATAGAGGACGCTGACAAGTTTGTTACGTCACTAACTTCGCTTATTTCAGAGTTTAAGGCATATAACATTACACCTTTGATGCTTTCAGACGCATCAGAAGAAGCATTTGAGGATAACGAAAAGCTTTCTGCTAAGCTCTCAGATCTATCACTGATTTATTCCTCATATCTGTCTCTTTTAAACGAAAAATGGGATGATCCGTCAGACGATCTTACCAAGCTTTCAGCCATCCTTGAAGCAAACGATATGTTTAATGGGATTTCAGTATACGTTCATTCATTTAAAGGCTTTACGCCCCAACAGCTCGACGTTCTTCGATATATCTTTTTGCAGGCTGACAACGTAACAGTTACTTTTTGCATGCGCGATGATGATAATACGCTTTCCTTTGAAAGCGTAAAAGAGACAAAGAAGGCGCTTACAGATTTACTAAGAACATCGCCTAAGATAACTAATCTTAACGGAGAAACCGGAAAGTCTGAAGAGATATCGTTTCTCGAGAAAAATCTTTGGAATAATGATTCTAATGTTTCGTACTCCAAGGCAACAGACAAGGTTAAGTCTATAACTTGTTCTGACCCATATGATGAGGCAGAGTTTGTTGCGGCTGATATCTTTTCGGTCATCCGTCAAGGAGCACGGTACCGTGACTTTGCAGTAATTGCGCGTGATATTCAACGATATAAAGGAATAATTGACGCAGTATTTGAAAAATTCGGTCTACCTTTCCGAGTGTTCAATGAAATACCTCTGTCCGAGCAACCGCTGTTTAAGCTAATCATATCAGCCCTTGACATAAAGAACGGCGGCTGGTCCACCTGCGACGTTATGGCATATCTCAAAACCGGACTTTGCCCTGTCGATCCAAATGAACGAGACCGCCTTGAAAACTATGTCTCCGCATGGAATATTAGAGGCAGCCAATGGATAAGTGAAGTTGGCTGGTTTATGAATCCGGACGGCTATACCGACCGTTTGACTGCTGAAGGCACAGAGCTTCTTGATGAAGTAAATGAGCTGAGAGTCAGAATAGTACGTCCCCTTGAAAAGCTGCATGAGTCACTTGACGGAAAGTCGACCGTCAAGACCATTTGTCATGCTATTTATGCTTTTCTTACTGATCTTAAGGTTGATGAAAATATCCTGAACGGCAACAACGATGATGATATTCGCCTTTGGAACTGCCTTTGTGACGTACTCGACACGATGTGTGACACCGTAGGTGATAGGAAGGCAGACTCTAAGCTGTTTTCCGGATTATTTTCGACAATCGTTTCACAAACGAGCGTCGGAACTCTTCCATCGACTATTGACGAAATTGCAGTCGGCTCAGCAAACCTTATTCGCGTACAAGACGTGAAGCATTCATACGTTCTTGGGCTTAACGAAAACGTCTTCCCCGCTCAGATTAGCGAAAACAGCTTCTTCTCAGATGCAGATAAGGTTTATCTCGAGACCTGCGGTTTGAATCTATCCCCGACAAGTGACAAGGCATTCTACGAAGAGCTTTACTATTTCTATACATCTGTTACCTGCGCAAGCGAAAGCGTTACACTCCTGTCCGCGCTAAAAGACGCTGATGGCAAGGCGCTTCGTCCCTCGGTTGCTTTTAACAGAATCGCCGCTATAATGCCGGGTGCGCAGTCATTTAAAACATCAGAGCTTAATAGGTCGCGGCTCATCTGTACCCCTATGCAGTCCTTTGAGCACTTATATTCCTTAGACGGGAATGAGGGAGAGGCACTTAAACGCGTATACGAGAGTATACCCGAATTCAGCGTCATTGTCTCCTCAGAAAGACAGGGACTGCAAACAACCGATGAAACGCTCAGCAAAAATATTGCCGCGAAAATATTTGACGGTGATCTGTATCTGTCTCAATCTCAGCTTGAAAAATTTGTTTTATGCTCTTTTGCTTTTCAATGTGAGCATGTCCTTAAGTTAAAGGATCAAAAGAAAGCGGATTTTAACAACGCAGACACGGGAAATCTCATTCACAGAGTCCTTGAGAAGTTCTTTACAAGCATACAAATTGACAGCAAAATTCCGGAAATATCTGACGCAGAGCTTGAGGAGCAGATCGATCTGATCCTCAACGATTACCTGGGCGGTATATTTGGAAAGCATACCGACGTAAACATTTCTAAGCGTTCTTTTCAGCTATTTATGCGCCTTAAGAAGACGCTTATCATTCTTATTCGTAATCTGCTAAACGAATTTAAGGAAAGCGAGTTTATTCCTTCATTCTTCGAAATGAGAATCGAAAACAGCGATGACAGGAACACAGTTGCTCCTCTCGAGTTCCCTCTGCCCGGAGGCGCTAAAGCCTCGGTTTACGGCAGAGTCGACCGAGTCGATACATATAAACGAGGCGGCAACGTGTACGTTCGTATAGTTGATTATAAGACAGGCAATAAGGAATTTAACCTTGCCGACGTAGCTCTCGGTCTTAATATGCAGATGCTTATATATCTGTTCTCTATCTGGAACGATAAGGACGGAAGATTCAAGAAGTTGTTATCAGTCGACGGAGAGGTCATACCTACGGGTGTTCTATACATGAAATCAAAACTCAGCGATATCAAGGCAGATGCTAATGCAAGCCCTGAAGCAATATACTCTCTTGCCGAGAAATCACTAAAGAGAAACGGTCTTTTACTAAACGACAAAGAAATTCTTGAGTTAATGGAAAAAAAGCTGAGCGGAAGGTATATTCCGATCACCTTGAAAAAGGATCCGAAGCCCAACGAGAGCATCTACACGAAAACTTCACTTTCAAGCTTGCATACACTCGAAGAATTCGGTGCGCTCCGCAGAAGCATTGAGGATACTGTAACAAAGCTTGCCAATGAGATGAGAAGCGGAAAGGCAGATTGCAAGCCGCTCAAAAACAAGCGAAATGACGGGTGTAAATACTGTGCTTACCTCTCGGTATGCAGAAACAACGCCGCATTCGAATCAAAGGAGGACAAAGGTAAGTTCTATGGATAATAATAAACCCAAGTGGACTGGCGAGCAAACCGCAGCAATTACCGATAAATCCTCTGATATACTTGTCTCAGCCGCCGCGGGATCCGGAAAGACCGCCGTTCTTACAGAACGTCTTATAAGAAAAATAACCGATACAGAGTCACCCGTTGACGTGAGCAGAATTCTTGTCGTAACCTTTACCGAGGACGCATCAAACGAGCTAAAGGTTCGTATTCGTGACGCAATAACCGCCGCAATGGCAGAGCATCCGACGAATAAGCATCTGCAAAGGCAGTATCTTTTACTCCCAAGTGCTAAGATATCAACTATTCACGGCTTCTGCCTCGATCTCATCAGAGGAAACTACGAGCTTCTCGGATTATCTCCCAAGCTCCGCGTTTCAGACGAGGGTCAAAACTCACTTTTAATGCAACAAGTAGCAGACAGCGTCATCGACGGTTATTATTCCTCTTTGCCCGAATATAACGACATTGACAATTTCGTTGATTTTGCAGATAATTTCATCACACTTCAAGATACTTCTCTGACAGCGAGAGTTATTCAGATATACAAAAAGCTGCAGTCATATCCTGAAGGTATTGATTTTCTGAAGAAATCCGAAGCTAACTACGATATACCAGATGGTGACATCACAGGAACTGTATGGTGTGAGACGCTGTTTTCATATCTTAAGCAATTTTTTGGCTATTATCTGGCAATTCTTGAAGATGCCTGCGAAAGCATATTGACATATCCCGAAATTTCCGATAAATATATTCCCTCATTTGAATCGCATATTGACGGTATA
This sequence comes from Eubacteriales bacterium, assembly GCA_045591885.1. Taxonomy (GTDB): domain Bacteria; phylum Bacillota; class Clostridia; order Oscillospirales; family CAG-272; genus Colimorpha_A. Next base: position 5,848 of record JAZNTT010000042.1, read on the forward strand.
AAAACCATACTGAATGCAATTGCAACAGGCAGCTACACTAATGTCAGTAAGACAATTAACGAAATTAAATTTAAGTCGATCAGCTATAAAAAAGGATATGTCGACGATGACACGCTGACGTTCTGCAAGCAGATGCGCAAGGAGTTTGCGGATCAATTCAAGATTGTAAAATCAAGCTACTTCTCATATTCTCCCGAGGCGCTTTCCGCATCGGCAAAAGTCAGCAAGGATTATATCTCCAAATTACATAAGCTTCTAACATCATTTAACAATAAGTTTTCATATGAAAAACGTAAAAGAGGTATAATCGACTTCAACGATATGGAGAGAATGGCATATTCCCTCTTGGTTAATTCCGACGGGTCTTATACCGCGCTTGCTAACGAGGTCGCTAACAGATTCGACGAGATCTGCATCGACGAATATCAAGACGTAAACTCGCTTCAGGACGCCATATTCAAATCAATAACAAGATCCACCCATAGATTTATGGTCGGAGATATAAAACAGAGTATATATGGATTCAGAGGCGCAGAGCCTAAAATTTTTGCGGATTACAGACTTGATAATGACGTTAAGCTCATATCCCTTACACACAATTTCCGTTCGGATAAAACTGTCATTGACATTTCGAACGAAATATGCGGAAATCTCTTTTCCAAATACGGAAAAACCGTTCCGTACGACGATAGCGACAGGCTCTTTTTTGCAAAGGATTCAACAGAACTCCAAGAGCCGGAGATTGTTGTAATTGAGGACCAAGACGCTTCCGAGGGTGAGTTAGACCAAATTATCGATGAGGATAACTCAGAAACAGAGAGCGAGGTCAATAGCGAAGCGAAATACGTTGCAAGGAGAATTAACGAGCTTGTGTCCGGCGGTGTGTCTCCATCAGATATTGCTATACTTCTCCGTTCTGCAAAAAGTGAAGCGAAGATGTTTGAGGAGGCTCTTTCGGAATACGGAATTCAGAGCCGAAACAAAGAGCAAAAAGATCTGTTTACAAACGCAGAGGTCGTACTGCTTCTATGTGTTTTGAACATTATAGACAATCCAAGCAGAGACGTTTATCTGGCAGGCGCGCTCAAAAGTCCGCTTTATAACGTGACGCTTTCTGAGCTTGTCGATATACGTAAACACTCCGAAAAATCTACCCTCTACGAGGCACTTATCAAGTATACGGAGGATTTTAGCTTTAAGAAGGGTGAATATTTCTTAAGAAAGCTTGAGGAATACAGAAAACTCTCAAGAATGCCCGTTGACCGCCTGATTTGGCATATATATTGCGACAGTGGTTTACTTGCTTATGCATCTGATAATAAAATATCAGGCAAGGGCGGAAAAGCCAACCTGATGAAGCTATATGAAAAAGCAAGATCCTTTGAAAGCGGAGCGTTTAAGGGTCTATATAACTTTATCAGGTACGTAAACGATATCCTTAACTCCGATTCCGTGATTCCATCACCCTCGACAAGTGAGGACGAGGGCGTCGTTCAAATAATGACGATACATAAATCCAAGGGACTTCAATTCAAATACGTATTTATCTGCGGCACCGCCAAACGCTTTAATACCATGGACGAAAGCGCGGATATCATTATTGATAAGAATGTTGGAACATCTCTTAAGCTATCAGACGAAAGCGGACTCGCCACAGTAGACACTCTTTACAGAAAAATCTCTGCCTTAGAGATACGCAAAAAGAATTTTGAAGAGGAAATCAGAGTACTATACGTTGCATTGACGCGCGCAAAAAGCAAGCTGATAATACTCGCAACGGTTGAGAAAGCCGAAAAGCTCAAGGAACTGAAAAGGCATAAAAAATACTTGGATACCGCCGAAGGGTTCATCTACTCGAGAAAGCCGAACTATATCAGTTGGATATTGTTATCCGAGGATTCAATACTCCCCAAATACGTTAACTGCGAGGAGATTACCGAGAATACAGTTAACGAAAACTCAAATGCAGAGACACCCGCTTCCATCCTCGACGAAAATAAGATCAATGAATTAGTAAAAGATTATTCCTCACGTTTTTCATTCAAATATCCGTCGTCGGAAGCTTCAAGAATACCTGCTAAGCTCTCTGTGTCCGAGCTTTATCCGACAATTCTCGATGAGTATGACGACAGTCAAAAAATGTCAGAAAATAAAAAGCCGAAAATGCGCGTTCCTAAGTTTATCGACGAAAACGATTCTAAGGGGGCGAAGATCGGCACTGCAACACATCTGTTTATGCAGTTCTGTGACTTTGACCGCCTAAGCTCTGACGGAATAGACGCTGAAATCAAGAGAATGACAGATCTCGGTTTGCTCAACCCGACAGTTGCTTCTCTCGTAAACGTATATGCAATCAGACGCTTCCTTCAAAACGATCTGTTTGAATCAATAAAAAACGCCACTCAAATCAGACGCGAGCTTCGTTTTAACGTCCATCTGAATGCTTCCGCATTTACAAAGGAAAAAAATCCATCGCTCGCGAAAGAGAATGTACTGGTTCAGGGCGTTATTGACTGCTTGTTTGAAACATCAGACGGTAAGACCGTATTGCTTGATTACAAGACAGACTTCGTTCCGAAGGAAATGTCACTTGGTGATGCAGAGGCAATGCTAATCGAACGTCATGTTACGCAGCTATCATACTATGCCGCTGCTTGCAAAACGATTATTGGCAAGGAAGTAGATAAAATTATTATTTATTCATTTGCGCTCGGACGCTCAATCGAAATACCGTCCGACAAGATATTGAGGGTATAAGAAGAGCGTCTCAATAAGTGTTTTTTCGTAATGCAAAGGTTTTTAAGTAATCAAAACATTTAAGCACAATATAGAATGACGGATATAATTGAAAAAGCACTTCTTTCGAAGTGCTTTTTCTGGTGGGAGCGGGTGGATTCGGACCACCGAAGTCACTGACAACAGATTTACAGTCTGCCCCCTTTGACCGCTCGGGAACGCTCCCATATTGGAGCTGGTGATCGGAGTCGAACCAACAACCTGCTGATTACAAATCAGCTGCTCTGCCATTGAGCCACACCAGCATTTAATGTCGCTGCCCGATTACCCGCAACGTTTGGTATTATATCACATTACTTTGTTCTTGTCAATAGCTATTTTCAAAAAAATTGAATATTTTTTGTTATTTCGAATATAATCTACTAACCAAACGATTTGGAGGAAGCTATGTTTGTATTTTCCATAAAAGCATCAACCTTGAAGATAGGCGCAATTGTCTGTGCATCAGTTATAGCACTCGTTGTTCTTCTCACAATGATACCTGTTACCGAGCCAACCGCGGCATCTCTTATGTATTCACCTGTATCTTCATATAATTACAACAACATAAACAGTAATGATGACAGAATTACCTTCTTAAAGCAATTTGGATGGGAGGTCGATCAAGAACCAACTGAAACTGTCAAGGTGACCATTCCAACAAAATTTGATAAGATCTACATTGGCTACAACCAACTGCAAAAGCAACAAGGGCTTGACCTATCGAAATATAAAGGTAAAGAAGTTACTCGATATACATATAAAATAACAAACTTTAAGGAATATGGCGGAACAGTGTATGCAAACATCGTTGTTTATCGCGGAAAGATTATAGGCGGTGACGTATGCTCTGCTGACCTGAACGGTTTTGTTATGACACTCGACGGAAAGACTAAGCTTCCATAAAAAAGCGGCAAAGGCCGCTTTTTTATTTACATTTATAATTTTTTGTGTTATAATCGTAAAGAGGCGGTGATGTAATGATTTTTTACAAAGAGATAGAAGAAGTGTATAAGGCTCAGCTATTTGTGCGTTGTGATGATATTGGTATCGCACATTATTTCTCACATAATGATTTCCCGGGTCTTAACGCAAAAAGATGCGAGTTCATATCATCAAAAAATAACAGACTAATAGGATATTTATATAGTTATGAGAACTATGACCCCGATCGTCTGATTGTTTTTGATCACGGCTTTGGCGGCGGACACCGTTCATATATGAAGGAAATCGAAAAGCTCGCATCATTTGGATATCTTGTATTTGCATATGACCATACCGGCTGCATGGAGTCTGATGGTGAGAACACCGGAGGTCTTGCACAGTCATTATGCGACCTAAACGATGCCTTAAATTATTTGAAATCCAATCCAGAAATTAACACAGACAATATCTCAGTTGTCGGGCACAGCTGGGGCGGATATTCAACCTTAAACATTCCAGCTCTCCATCCTGACATAGAGAAGATCGTAGTTCTTAGCGGTTTTACTTCGGTCAAAAGAATGACTGAACAAAATTTCAGAGGTTTTCTTCGCTTATATATTAAAGACATTATTAGGCTTGAAGGTAAATCTAATCCGCAATTTATTGCTTACGATGCTATTGAAACACTGAGAAATGTCTCTCTTAACGCACTATTGATATATTCTGACAATGACCACCTTGTAAATAAAGAGATACACTATGACGCCCTGTACGACGCGCTGAAGAACAAGGATAATATTCAGTTCATTCTCGAACACGATAAAGGACATAATCCTAATTACACCTGCGATGCAGTAAAATATCTTGCTGAGTATTCTGCATCTGCTCCCGGCACGGCAGATCTATCAACGAGCGAAAAAGAAGACTTTAAAAACAACTTCAATTGGGACAAAATTACCGAGCAGGATGAAAACGTTTGGTCGAAAATCAAGGAATTTCTTTTAAAGTGAGTTAGTCACAGTTATTTTTATTGTTTCCGTGATATAATAGTAAAAAAATAATGAGGATACTATATGAAAATAGCTTTTTTTGACACTAAGCCTTATGATAAGGCTGCATTCGATAAATACTCGCTAAACAGCGAAATAGAATTCAAATACTTTGAAACTAAACTGAATCAGGATACGGTATATCTTGCAAAAGGCTTTGACGGAGTGTGTATCTTTGTAAATGACGCCGTCAATGCTTTCGTTATAGACAAGCTGGTTGAGATTGGCGTTAAGGTTATTGCACTGCGTTGTGCCGGCTTTAATAACGTCGATATGAAGCACGCATTTGGCAAAATCCACGTGGTACGCGTCCCCGCTTATTCACCTTACGCGGTCGCAGAACATGCTATGGCACTGCTTTTAACGTCAGTAAGACGAATTCACAAGGCCTATATCCGCTCAAAAGAATTCAATTTCAGCCTCAATGGATTAACAGGCTTCGATCTGCACGGCAAGACAATCGGAATAATCGGCACAGGAAAGATCGGCAAGGTTTTTGTAAATATTTGTCAAGGATTCGGTATGAAGGTTCTTGCGTACGATAAGTATCCTGACGCTTCCCTCTCTGATAGCGAAAACATAAAATACGTGTCGTTAGACGACATCTTTACAAACTGTGACATTATCTCACTCCATTGCCCGCTCACGGAAGAAACCTACCACTTGATTGACGAGAAGGCAATCAGCAAGTGTAAAAAGGGAGTTGTGGTATTGAACACATCGCGCGGAGCATTAGTCGATGCAGAAGCGCTTTTAAACGGTATAAAATCAAGGAAGATCGGTGCCGCATGTCTTGACGTATATGAAGAAGAATCCGATCTGTTCTTCGAGGACAATTCGGGACACATCATGGAGGACGATACACTCGCAAGGCTCATTTCAATGCCTAACGTAATTGTTACATCTCATCAGGCATTCCTAACGGAAGAGGCGCTGGAGAATATAGCAAGTACAACGGTAAGCAACATCATTAATATGCTAAACAATGGCCAGTGTGAAAACGAGCTTTGTTACCGTGGCGGAAACACAGAAGACTGCAAAAACGGAAAATGCTTTTAAATAAGGAGAATTTAATATGAATATTACAAATGATATCAAGTACATTGGAGTCAATGACCATAAGATAGATCTTTTTGAGGGGCAATATGTTGTTCCGAACGGAATATCATACAATTCGTATGTAATTCTCGATGACAAAATCGCGGTTATGGATACCGTAGATGCCTCATTTACTCACGAATGGCTCGATAATCTTCAAAATACTCTCGGAGACAGAAACCCCGATTATCTTGTGATCCAACACATGGAACCCGACCATTCTGCGAATATTTTCAACTTTGCGAAGGCATATCCCAATGCAGTAATAGTGTCATCAGCTAAAGCATTTGCGATGATGCAAAATTTCTTTGGAACGGATTTTGCCGACAAAAGAATCGTTGTCGGCGAGGGCGACACTCTTGCGCTTGGAAAACACGTTCTTACCTTTGTCACCGCGCCTATGGTGCATTGGCCTGAGGTCATCGTAACCTATGACAGCACCGACAAGGTTCTCTTCTCTGCCGACGGCTTTGGAAAGTTCGGTGCGCTTGACGTTGAAGAGGAATGGGCTTGTGAAGCAAGACGCTACTATATTGGAATCGTTGGCAAGTACGGTGCGCAGGTTCAGGCGCTTCTCAAAAAGGCGGCAGGACTTGATATTGAGAAAATATGCCCTCTTCACGGTCCTGTTCTTACGGAAAACTTCGGCTATTATCTCGACCTTTACAATACTTGGTCAAGCTATCAGCCAGAAGAAGAAGGAATCGTTATTGCTTATACCTCTGTCTACGGCAACACAAAGAAGGCAGTCAATCTGCTTGCTGAAAAGCTGAAAGCAAACGGTTGTCCAAAGGTCGTAGTTAACGACCTTGCTCGTTGCGATATGGCTGAGGCTGTCGAGGATGCATTCAGATACAGCAAGCTTGTTCTTGCCACAACGACCTATAACGCTGAAATATTCCCGTTTATGCGTGAATTCATCAATCATCTTACCGAGCGCGGATATAAGAACCGCACCGTTGCTTTCGTCGAAAACGGAAGCTGGGCGCCTCTTGCCGCTAAAGTGATGAAAGAAATGATGGAAAAGTGCAAGAACATCACATATACAGATACAACTGTCAGAATCTTGTCTGCACTCAACGACGATAGCAAGGCACAGATCGACACCCTTGCATCCGAGCTTTGCCGGGATTATCTTGCAATGCAGGAATCGACTGCAAACAAGAACGATCTTAAAGCACTCTTTAACATCGGCTACGGACTTTACGTTGTTACATGTAATGACGGCAAGAAAGATAACGGACTTATCGTAAATACCGTTTCACAACTCACAAGCACTCCTAACAGAGTTGCAGTTACTATAAACAAGCAGAATTATTCTCATCATGTTATCAAACAAAGCGGCGAGATGAACATCAACTGTCTCAGCACCGAGGCTCCGTTCAGCGTATTCGAGAATTTCGGCTTCACAAGCGGAAGAAACACCGATAAATTCGCCGGATGGGAAACACTCCGTTCTGATAACGGACTTCCCTTCCTCACAAGATTTATTAACTCATTTATGTCTCTTAAGGTTGAACAGTACGTTGATCTTGATACGCACGGAATGTTTATCTGCTCCGTAACTGAGGCAAGAGTTCTTTCCGACAAGGAAACGATGACATATACCTACTATCAGAACAACGTCAAGCCCAAGCCGGAAACCGAAGGCAAGAAAGGATTTGTCTGCAAGATCTGCGGATATATCTACGAGGGAGATACACTTCCCGAGGACTATATTTGCCCGCTCTGCAAACACGGTGCTTCCGACTTTGAGCCGATTTCCTAATATCAAATCGTCATTGAACAGCCACCAAATCGGGTGGCTGTTCAATGACAGTATTATTTTGAAAAAAAGCAAACTTACTCTTGACAATAACAAACGAATATGTTATAATACTGCCTGTTATCGGGGTGTGGCTCAGCTTGGTAGAGCGCTTGGTTCGGGACCAAGAGGTCGGGTGTTCGAATCACCTCACTCCGACCAAATCGTTAAAGGAACGGCCTGCCGTTCCTTTTATTTTTATTGGAGATAATTATGCAAATTGTATACACTAAAAAAGCTCCTGATGCAATCGGCCCATATTCACAGGCTATCAAGGTTGGAAATCTCGTTTACACCTCGGGACAAATACCGATCGATCCTACAACCGGAAAAGTTGAGGCAACAACAATTAGCGAGCAGACTGAGCAGGTTTGCAAGAATTTATCAGCAATACTTGATGCCGCCGACACCTCGCTTAATAATGTTGTTAAAACAACCTGTTTTCTTTCCGATATGGCGGATTTCGCGGCATTCAACGAGGTCTATGCAAAGTACTTTGTTAATAAGCCTGCGCGCTCATGTGTTGCAGTTAAGAGCCTCCCGAAAAACGTACTTGTTGAGGTTGAAGTAATAGCAGAAAAATAATTTAGCCCTCGGCTCAGCCGAGGGCTTTCCTTGCGCTGCGGCAATGATATCAGTGTTTCTTCCGTAGGATTTTATTATAATGTAACGCATTTTGTCAATGTATTACGTTAATTTATTCAATAATTTTGATGCTTTTTAATAACAGTAAATTTACAGCTCAATAACAAATATTAAATATAATCGGTTGACATTTTCCATGCGTTGTTGTATAATTTATGTTGATTTATTATGTGTAAATATTGATTTTGACTCTAAAGTCAGAAAGGTCTTTTATAATGAAACTGAAAGGTAGCTTTCTTATTCTGATCCTTACGCTGCTTCTTACTCTTGCCTTATCGGTCACAGCATTTGCCGACCCGATAAACGGTACCTGCGGCACATCAGGAGTCACATACGAGATAGGCAGTAATCAAACGCTTACAATATCAGGCAGCGGACAAATGCCCGACTACGTTGTCTTAGATGCTCCGTGGAATGCGTACGCAACTTCAATATTGAACATTGTAATTACCGACGGAGTGACCTCTATCGGCGATAATGCTTTCGTTAACGTACAAGCTGACGAAGTAATAATACCTAACACAGTAGACGATATCGGTCAATATGCTTTTGGGTACACATACTCCAACGGAAGCTATGAGAAGGTTCCGGGATTTTCTATCGTCGGTGCATCCGGCACTATCGCTGAAATTTACGCGGAAAATAACGGCTTTACGTTTAAGTCGACTACTCCCAAGGCGCTTGAGGGTATATGCGGAGACGGCGTAACTTACAAGCTCACTGTTGACGGTGTCCTTACTATAAGCGGTAACGGATCAATGTATTCCTTCGGCACGGTAAACACCCCCTGGTATGAATATGTCAGCGGTAATAGAGATTACGTTATCCGCGAGGTCAAGGTTCTTGACGGCGTTACAAACGTCGGTGAAAACGCATTTTACGGTTGCACGTCGCTAACCAAGGTCACCCTCTCTTCATCGGTTACCGAAATATGTGACAGAGCTTTTGACGGCTGTACCGAGCTTGCATCCGTAACTCTGTCAAACGGTGTTAAAACGATAGGAGACGATGCATTTTCATACTGCACCTCTCTTAAATCAATTGCTCTCGGAACAGTGCTTGAAGCCCTTGGCGACAAGGTCTTCTCTCAATCGGGACTTACTGAAATTACACTTCCCAAGTCGCTGGCAACTACCGGAGAAACCGTTTTCTACGGTTGCACCTCGCTAAGCAGCGCAACAATCGAGTGCGTAACTGTTCCACCCAGAATCTTTGCTGAATGTACCGCCCTTCAATCTGTGACACTTTCTGAAAATGTTGTATCAATCGGCGAATCGGCATTTGAAGGCTGTGTATCTCTCAGTTCGGTTTCATCGACAGACGGACTTGCTTCCATCGGTCCCTACGCCTTTGAGGGCTGCATTGCTCTTACTGATATACGATTCGAGTCATCGGTAAGAGACTTCGGTTACTACTGCTTCAAGGATTGCTCAGGTCTTCTTACCTTCGCATTCACAGACTCAGTTACAGTTATTCCCGAAGGAATGTTCTTCGGATGTGCGTCTCTTTCTCAGGTCTCTCTCGGAGATAATATCGAATCAATCGGCAACTATGCGTTCGTTGACTGTAAGGATCTCGGTGCAATATTTATCTCTTATAAGGTCAGATATATAGGTCTCAACGCGTTCGGATATACGTACTCCGATGGTAATTACAGTCCTATCAAGGGCAGCAAGCTTGAAATCGAGGGCTTTACTCCCTCGGTTGCAAAGATATATGCCGAAGAGCACGATCTAACATTTATCCCATATAAAACCGTCGATACAGACCTCGGAAACCTGACAGATAACATAGTCTGGAAATTCCGTCCCTCAACTGGAGTTCTCAACATTATCGGCAACGGCGAGATGCCCGACTTTCTTTCCTTTGAGGAAACTCCCTGGTACATTTACAATACTTACATAAAGCAGGTAACGTTCTCTAACGGAATACTCAATATAGGAAGTTGCTCTTTCGAGGGCTGTTCAACAATTACAAAGATCGACATCCCCGGCTCTGTTCAGACTATTGGTACTTATGCCTTTGCCGGCACCTCAATAATTACCGCAAACATACCGAACGGCGTACGCGAGATAGCTAACAGCGCATTCGAGGGTTGTAGCTCACTTTATACTGTCTCTCTTCCGAATACACTCGAGAGCGTTGGCGAGGCCGCATTCCGCGGGCCGAACATAATGACCTCCGTGTTCATTCCTCAAAGCATAACAGAGATCGGCGCGAATGCGTTTGGGTTCAATTCCAACAATACAACTATTCACGGTTTTTACGTTAAGGGCATTGAAGGTACTATTGCAAGCACCTACGCTTCTGAGAACGGTCTTGATTTCGTTGTTAACGGCTACATTGAAATCTTCGATGAAAACGAAAACTGCAAGATCTCGATTCTTGGCGACTCGGCTATAGGCTACACGCTTGAGTTCAATAAGCTTCAGGCAATATTCACCCCGACACTGCTCATTCCATCAGATCAGACTATCATTCAATACGAGATCAAGCTAAATTATAACAACTCAGCTGCACGCTTTGACGGCAGTGCCGAGATCTCGTTCAACATTCCCGACGGTATGACCAACAAGATTCTTTACGTCTATAATGTTGATGCAAACGGCGATTTCGTTCCCGTCAGCTTCACAAACGAGAACGGAAGAATCGTGTTCGTCAACTCTTCGCTTGGAAAATATGTTGTAACAACTGTTGATCTTTCTACTCTATACAAGATCACTGTAAACTACATTTATTCAGACGGCACACCTGCAAAGGAGACTCTTTACGTCCGTGCCGCTAACGGCGCGCAGTACCGTTTCACCGCCGAGAATATTAAGGGCTATACTCTTAACGAGTATGCATTTACGGGCAACGTAACAGGCGAAGACCTTACTATCGACTTCATATACACAAAAACTGCCGGCGGTAATTCCGGCGGAGCAAGTAATGGTAATGAAACCGACGGCGCAAGCACTAAGGTACTCCTTACCGTATTCCTCATTATTCTCATCGTCGCACTCATCGCGGCAGTTATCCTTCTCATTTACCTCAATGACAGAAAGAAGAAGCAACAGAAGGAAACAGGAAAAACGATAAATGCCGCAGCTAAAAAGCCGGTCAAACGCGACGAAAAGGCAGAAACTATCGTCGTCCCCGATTTCGCGACAAGAGAGATCGACATCGAATCACTCTTTGCGGACGATCCCGAGGAGGATCTCGACGCCGAAGAAGAGCTTCGCAAAAAATAAAAAATCGCTCTTGACATTCAAGTCGAGCGGTGATATAATACAAATGCAATAGAACATGACAGGGGCGCCTAACGGCTGAGATGTCGGTTTATACCGCGGTCCCTTTAACCTGATATGGGTAATGCCAACGTAGGGAGATCATTGTTGCTTAACAGCGCATAATGTGCCTCTCTGTTTTGACGGAGAGGCACTTTTCTATTCGTTCAGAATCGCCATGTTCTTTGTAAATATTTTTCAATACATGGAGGTTTTTATGAAAAAGAAAATCCAATTTTCAAAGAGCACTATTGCGATGACAGAATGTGCCATCATGATTGCGCTCGCAACAATTCTTTCGCTTATCAAGGTATTTGAACTGCCTTGGGGCGGAAGCATCACTGCCGCATCGATGTTGCCGCTTGTTATCATCGGATACAGACACGGTCTCAGATGGGGCGTTTTATCATCTGTGATTTACAGCTTGATACAAATGCTTCTTGGCGGAGCAACGATTTCTGCCGCCTTTCTCCCGGGCGACGATCAGATGAAATGGTATCTTGCCGTTATTATGGTGCTGCTCGATTACTTCCTTGCGTTCTCGCTTGTCGGACTCAGCGGTCTGTTCAGAAACAAAAATAAGCCGTCAAAGTCGCTTGCTCTCGGTGCGCTCGTCGGCACGTCTGCAAGATTCGTTATGCATTTCCTTTCGGGCTGGATACTCTGGGGCGCATGGGCAGCATACTTCTTCGAGGGATTTGATGAGACAACGGGCGGTAGCTTTGGCAAATTCATCCTATCTCATTTCGACGGACAGATGCTCGCTTGTGTCTATTCTCTAATCTATAACGCACTTTATATGATCCCGGAAATTCTGATCACCGTTGTGCTTGCAATATTCATCGGCAAGATTCCCTACATCTCCAAGGATATTGAGTAATATAAAAGCTGTTGCGATAAATTCGCAACAGCTTTTTACTTGAACCTATTAGCATATCCACAGCTTTGACACAGCCTTTCGACCGCTCTATGCGCCGAGAAGCCGTCGTATAGCGCCTTTGCGCGCTCGGACGATAAAATACTGTCAAGCGTGTTTTCGTAGATATTTCCGAGGCTTATGCGTCCCTCAGCGTCAAGGCAACAAGGAACAACTGTGCCGTCCGATAAAATACCGATCTGATTGCGAAGCGCATGGCAAAACGTAACGTCGAACTTATTGTCACTCTCGTCAGGCCATTGAAAGCGATCGCCGTATTCAAGAAATAGGTATTCGGTTATTCTAAATCCGCTTCTGATCTCGGTCCATTTTGAGCCGAAACGCGCACGTATAGCGTCTAAAACCGCACCGTTTTGGCAGCTTTCAGTACCCATATTCCATAGCCGCAACGCACACACGGTATTATTCAACACTGCCGCCGCAGCAAGATCAAAGCAACCGTCGAGATAACTTTTAAGAGAAATACCAAGCGTGTTTGCTTCGTGTGAATGAAGTGAAACACTTATCTTGTTGATAGCGCCTGTGTACACCAACGGTATGCCGACTTCACGGCTCATAATTCCGTTAGTAGTAATCATTACCTTAAAGCCCTCCGATTTGGCGCGAAGAGCGAAATCGCATACTGACGGGTGGAGCAGTGGCTCGCCCATAAGGTGAAAATACAAATACTCTACTCTGCCTTTTAGTTTATTGATGACTATATCGAATTCGTCATCAGTGACAAAATGCGGCTGTCTATTATTTCCGGGGCAAAACGCACAAGCGGCGTTACATACGTTCGTTATTTCAAAATATGCCTTTTTGAAGGCACCGCTTTGCAAGCTCATAAGCCAAGTCTGCGACAGACAGCAAGAACTGCCGCCTGTGTCTTTCCGTCAGAAACCTTACCTGCGATAATATCATCTGCAAGTTCTGCAATCGGCATTGTATCAACTGTCAGGAACTCATAATCGTCAAGCGACTGCTCTTCAAAACGGATCCCCTCGGCAAGATACATGTGTATTACCTCATCAGAATACGCAGGTGTCGGATAAAACTTACCGAGGTAAGTCATTTTATCGGCAACCGCGCCCGTTTCTTCTTTTAGCTCTCGTTTTGCGGCTTGAAGTGGATCCTCGTCCTTACTGTCAAGCTTTCCTGCGGGAATTTCAAGAGTCACCTCGTGCATCGGATAACGGTACTGCCGCTCGATTATGACGTCATTATCATCTGTCAATGCAACAACACAAACGGCTCCAACGTGCATTATATATTCTCTGCCCGCCTTGTTACCGTCGGGAAGAAGTATCTCGTCACAGTATACCTTTAAAAGCCGTCCGTCAAACACCTGATCTGACGATATTTTTACTTCGGTAAGCATGTCTGTCATTTAATGATTCCTTTTTTAGTAAAGTTTCGGTATGCTATGAAAAATACGATTATATTACCCGCGAGAATTATCGACCATGATATTGGATAGCACATATATACTGTTGTAATTTCGTGCCAAACAGGATAGACAAATTCCATCCAGATCATACGGAAGCCAAAAATGCCGAAGATCGAAATTGCAGTTATAATAAATGAATAGCCAAACACCTGAGAAAGAGCGCTGAATATTCCCGAAATAGCGGGGATAAAATAGGTAGTCAACATAACAGATGCGCGTTCGCCCGCAAAGGACACCGCGGCATCGTCCCGGGGAACGTAAAGTCGATACAAAGGATCGCCGATTATAAATATACCCAAGCCAAGAATAAGCGCAAACGATACGGAGATAAGCAGACAGGATGCGATTATCTTTTTGAGCCTTTCAGGTTTTCTTGCGCCCACGTTCTGTCCGCCAAATGCCATAGCGGATGAGTTGAACGCTCCAATGCCCGCCATAACAAATCCCTCAAGACTGGAGGAGGTCGAGCTACCCGCAACCGCACTCGGTCCGTAAGAGTTGACAGCCGCCTGAATCGTTATATTAGAGAGGCTATATATCGCATTTGAAATTCCGCTCGGAAGTCCGTAACGAAGAATGGCGACGAACTCATCTTTAAATATGTGCAAACGAGAAAGATAAACTCGTGTGTCGTCAAATTGGTGAGTAAGGCATCTTATGGTTAGAAATGCCGCAAGATACTGAGTGAGCGTCGTTGCAAGTGCAACGCCGTCTGCATCCATTCCTAAATATTTAACGAATATAAAATTCAGAACAACGTTCGAAACGCCTGCAATTATAAGGAAATTAAGCGGACGTCGGGTATCTCCGTTTGTTCTCAGGATCGCACTTCCGAAGTTATATAGGAAAATTCCGGGGCAGCCCAAGAAATAAATACGAAGATAAATTATCGCTTTTGCTCGAGCTTCGGGAGGACACTTTGTAATATCCATAGCGTATGGACTTATGAGAAGTCCTATAATCGCAACAAGTGTTCCGCAGACAAGCGAAAGAAGTACAGCAGTATGTACTATTCTTGTAGTTTTATCTCGATCTCGCGCACCGAGTGCCCTCGCTAACGCAACGTTAACACCGTTGGCAAGCCCCATAACCGTTTGCACTATAAGCGATATAAATGCACCTGTCGCACCCACAGCCGCAGTAGCGATCGTAGCATTCTCTCCGGCAAAATTACCAACAACGGCGAGATCTGCCGCGTTGAAAAATATTTGTAATATACCTGCAATTACAAGAGGAATTGCATATTTAATTATCGGCACAAAGATTGGGCCGTCTATCATATTGACAGTTTTGCTTTTAAACATATATGCCTCACACCGGTACAGTCCGGAGCTATTTAACGTATCCTTTTTTGATATACCTTTTATAAGCGTACAGAAGAACCGAATAATACAATATCATGTTTTTAAAGACCGGCACGTTAATCATATCGATTCCTTTTGACCACATCAAAATGCTCCATTTTAAGATGCAATCAATTTTCTTGTGAACCGTACTCCTCAAGAACAAGTCCTTCGTTGTGCTCAAGGGTATAACGGATATTCCATTCCGAGTTAAAGAGAAGATAATTCTTCCCTCTCACGTCCTGAACCCATTTTACTTCATAAAGATAAAGCTTGCTCGGATCAATTCCGTCCGGGACACGCTTTATCAAGGTGTAGGACTGTGAAAACTGACGGTATTCGACACCGTATTCGTTCTTCATTCTTGATTCGAGAACGTCGAACTGAAGCTGTCCTACAACGCCGACATAAACACGTTCAAATCCCGAATTCGGCTCGAAGAAGATACGGATCGCGCCCTCTTGTGCGATCTGATTTACGCCCTTCGAGAACTGCTTACGCTTCATGCTGTCGATCTGCTCGATAAGCGCGAAGCACTCCGGCGCAAACGTCGGTATACCCTCAAAGGTGATACCCATGCTCTTTTCGCATATTGTGTCACCAATCGAAAAGATGCCGGGATCGAAAACACCGATTATATCTCCCGCGTATGCTTCATCAACGATAGAGCGTTCCTGAGCCATCATTTGCTGAGGCTGAGAAAGCTTTATCATTTTACCTTCCTGAACGTGGAAATATTCGCTGTTACGCTCAAACTTGCCCGAAACAATTCGCATAAAAGCGATGCGGTCACGGTGAGCCTTATTCATATTCGCCTGAATCTTGAATACAAAAGCAGAGAATCTTTCGTCGCAAGGATCGACCATATTCTCGCCCGCCTTACGGGGGAGAGGGGTTGTCGTAAGCTTCAAGAAGTTTTCAAGGAAGGTCTCAACACCAAAGTTGTTAAGAGCAGAACCGAAGAATACAGGGCTTAGTTTACCAACACGGACCTTTTCAAGGTCAAAGTCAAAGCATGCACCGTCAAGAAGCTCAATCTGCTCGGTAAGCGTTGCTCTGTCATATTCACCGATAAGCGAGTCAAGCTTGTCAGTATCGGTTATATCACATTCGATAGCGGAAAGACGGTCGCGTCCTCGGTGAGCATCTGCATAGGATAGAACCTGCTTATTCACTCGGTCATAAACACCTTTAAATCCGACTCCGCAGCCGATCGGCCAGTTCATTGGATAGGTGCCGATTCCAAACTCGCTTTCAAGCTCATCAATGAGATCAAACGGATCGCGTGCTTCGTGGTCAAGCTTGTTTATAAACGTAAATATAGGAATATTTCGCATAGCGCAGACCTTAAAGAGCTTTCTCGTCTGAGGCTCAATGCCCTTTGCAGCGTCGATAACCATTACCGCGCTGTCTGCTGCCATAAGCGTGCGGTAAGTGTCCTCAGAGAAATCCTGGTGGCCAGGTGTATCGAGAATATTTATACAGTATCCATCATATTCGAACTGCATAACAGAGGATGTTATCGAAATTCCCCTCTTTTTTTCCATTTCCATCCAGTCAGACACTGCGTGTCTGTCAGATGCTTTTCCCTTTACTGAGCCTGCGGTCTGTATTGCGCCTCCGTATAGGAGTAGTTTTTCCGTCAGCGTCGTTTTACCTGCGTCAGGGTGCGATATTATCGCAAAGGTACGGCGACGCGTAATTTCGTCTTTGATGGGCATTGATTTGACCTCACTAATATCTTATTTGCATACAGAGTTATTGTATCATATTATCTCCACTCTTTCAATAGCATTAGAGAAAAAATATTAAAAAGCGCAGAAGATCATTACTGACTTCGGCGCTTTTTTCAATTATTTCATTTTCTCAAGCATCAAGACAACAAGCGACCAAAGGCGGCCGAATGAGGCAAGCTCAAGCGCTTCTCCCGGGGCATGAATGTCCTTTAAAACAGGGCCTATGGAGATCGCATCGAGATCCTTGACTGCGGAACAAATAATACCACATTCAAGTCCCGCGTGAATTGCCGCAATGCGCGGAGTTACTCCCTCTCCGAAAACATCCGAAGCCGTCTTAAGATATAGATCGGCAAGCATAGATTCGTCCTTCATAGGCCAACCGGAATAGCGGCCGTTAATATTGAGATCTATGTTAAGTGCCTTAGCGATCTGCTTAGCGGTTATTTCAAGAAGGTCCATTTTGCTTTCGGAGGACGACCTGCCATGATAATCAAGGAAGATCCCTTCATCACCAAGATCGCGGACAACGCCGAGATTATTCGACGTTTCAACCATTTCGGGAATGTTATTCATTCTCGCGATAACGCCTTCGGGCATAAGGGAGACGAGTGTAAGATACTTGACTGTATCAGCAAAGCTTAGCATTGAGTCATATTCGTCTTTAGCCTTTCCTACTCTGACCCTGATTTTTTTATCTTCCCTGGGGAGCCATTCCTTAATGGTCGAAATGTAGCTTTTGAGAAAATCAGTTGCAGAATCCGGCTCGTCGGTAAAAATGACTGCTTTGCTTTCGCGCGGGATTGCGTTGCCCCTGCTTCCGCCGCTGACAGTTACGAGGGTAAATGGGTGAACGTCATAAAGTGCAGAAAGCATTTTTCCGAGAAGTACGTTTGCATTTCCTCTTTGCAGATGTATCTCAGCGCCTGAATGTCCGCCGGTGAGACCTGAGATCTCAATCGAAATCGGACGTGCAAATGTCGGAAGCGGAACTCTGTCACATTTAACGGTAAAATCAAGTGCGATTCCTCCTGCACAGCTGACAGTTGCAACGCCTTCTTCCTCTGAATCGAGATTAATCAGAGACTTGGCAGTAACGACCGAATAATCGAATCCGGTAGCACCGTATAGACCCGTCTCTTCGCCGGTAGTAAAAAGACATTCAATTGTCGGGTGCTTAAGAGTTTTATCATCGAGTACAGCCAGCATAATTGCAACCGCAACACCGTCATCTCCGCCCAGCGTTGTTCCCTTTGCCTTTAACCAGCCGTTTTCAACGTAAAGATCAAGGCCGTCATTTTCAAAATCATGACCTGTGCCTTCATTCTGCTCACAAACCATGTCGGTATGTCCTTGGAGCATGACCGCCGGTGCATCTTCGTAGCCCGGAGATGCATTTTTGCGAACAAACACGTTATCAAGCTCGTCGCGGATGCAGTAAAGATCACGTTCCTTTGCAAAGTCTTCAATATAATCAGCTATTCCCTTTTCGTTACCCGACCCATGGGGGATAGCACATATTTCCTCAAAATATTTATACAGTTTTTCGGGCTTGTAGCCGTTAATAATATAGTTCATTCCGCACCTCAGTTTTCGTCAGGTATTACTTCATCATGCTCAAAATCAGGTATCAGCGCGAGCGCCTTATCGTAATCCTTCGCCATAACAAAGAATTTAAAGATCTCCGTCATTTCGCCAACGTATAGCGTAATTGCGCCGCCAAGTGCGCCTTTTTTCATAAATTTTATCCCCGCCTCGTTAAGGATATCCTCAATGAGAAATGACGTAACGTAATCCGCCTCAGTCACAATAACGAGATCGTCGGCTTTCGCCTCGGAAATATACTTCGTTCGCCTGCACGCGGGACACACGTTATTGATTGCAACCGCCTTACACTTTGAACAAACTTGCATTTAATCCTCCGTCAAAAAGCAGGAGACGTCTCCTGCCTTTTGTTATTTATCGTTCTTAATAAGATTTCTTATTGCCTGAATTGCAATGCGAATAGCGGCATCTGTATCCTCGTTCGGCTTTGAGGAATAATTATCGTCGCTCTCCTGATTCCAAACCGTATACATTACCGCGCCTGCACGACAACCGCGTGCGGCAGAAACAGTAAAGAGCGTTGAGGACTCCATTTCACTTCCGAGTGTTCCGAGGCGCTTCCATGCTTCCCATTTGTTGATAAGCTCGTAGCTTACGGGCATATTTTCGGGTGCGTGCTGACCGTAGAAAGCGTCCTTGTTATGCACTACGCCGACGTGATAGGGATAGCCGAGAGATGAAGCTGCATTGACAAGCGCTGTTGTCACAGTAAAATCGGCTACTGCGGGGAACTCAATGGGAGCGTACTCCCTGCTTGTTCCCTCGTTACGAATAGCGCCCGTCACAACGATGCAATCACCGCCGTGAACCTTTTTTTGCATTCCGCCGCAGGTTCCGACCCTAATAAACGTGTCGGCGCCAAGCTCATACAGCTCTTCAATAGCGATTGATGCTGAGGGACCGCCTATTCCGGTCGAGGTTACCGAGACCTTAACTCCATCAAGGGTTCCGGTGTATGTCACGTACTCTCGATTACTCGCTACAAGCACGGGGTTATCAAAATATTTTGCAATCTTCTCACATCTGCCCGGGTCGCCGGGAAGAATAACGTATTTGCCGACGCTACCCTCAGTACAGGCGATATGATAGCTTTTACCGTTTGTAATCATTAATTATCTCACTTTCCGAGCTGTTTGCCCGAAAATCCGTCGGGGAGCAGCTCTTCCATTCTTCTGATGACTGTATTATTTTCAGCATCAAGCGTTATAACGGGCAGATCCTTTCCGCCAAGCTCATAAAGGAACTGACGGCAGACTCCGCATGGTGTGCATCCACCGACTGCTTCGCCGTTCATGCCTCCGACAACTGCTATTGCAGTCAGATCCTTTGCACCCTCACTTACGGCTTTTGTTAGTGCGGTTCGCTCTGCGCAGGTCGTGGGTGAATATGCGGCACTTTCAATGTTTGCGCCCTTATACGTCTTACCGTCATTACAAAGAAGCGCGGCGCCGACGTTATAATTCGAATACGGCGCAAACGATGCTTTTTGAGCTTCCTTTGCGGTAGCAATCAGCTCATCGGGAGATGAGATAATAAGCGCCTTAAGAAAGCTGCTTCCCTCGAGAGTATCAACGCCGAAGTTTTCACATACAGTTGCGGCAATGTCGGAATAAGTTGTTCTCGTTCCGAGATCTATCGGCACGATGTTGTTTGCGTAACAAAGGATCGGAACGTATTCACGGCTATGGTCGGTACTCGGTGTCAATGGGTCACAGCCGTGGTCTGCCGTAATTATTAGCAGGTCGTCATCGTTCAGCTTTGCCTTAAAGGAAGGAAGCCAAGAATCAAATTCATTGAGTGCTTCAGCGTATCCAACGGGATCGTTTCTGTGTCCGTACTTAGAATCGAAATCGACAAGGTTTATAAAACAAAGGCCTGTGAAATCATCGTCGGCAAGAGAGAGAGCTTTTGACATACCGTCAGTATTCGAGCTTGTCTTAACGCTCCGTGTTACGCCTCTGCCTGCGAATATATCGGAAATTTTTCCTATAGAAAGTGTTTCAAATCCACCGTCCTTGAGAACGTCAAGCATCGTAGTTTTCGGGCATTCGAGCGAATAATCGTGACGGTCTGCCGTGCGGGTATAATTCGGATACTCTCCAACGTACGGACGAGCTATAACTCTGCCCACGGGATGCTCGCCGACAAGTATATTGCGAGCCTTTTCGCAGTAATCGTAGAGCTGTTCGAGCGTGAATTGCTCCATGTGTGCGGCTACCTGGAAAACGCTGTCGCCCGAGGTATAAACGATCAGCTTACCCGTCTCTTTCTGCTCACGTCCGTAGTCGAGAAGAAGCTGTGTGCCGGAATACGGCTTATTGCATATCCAGCCGAAGCCCGTCTCTTTTTCAAGACGATCAAGGATCTCAATCGGGAAGCCGTCCGGGTAAGTTGGAAGCGGTCTTTCGGATATTGCGCCGGCAATTTCCCAATGTCC
>JAZNTT010000043.1:0-12567 GCA_045591885.1 Eubacteriales bacterium
CGAAGACCATGATTCTCTGGTCCTCTTCCTTATCCATACCGTAAGCAAGAGCAGCCGCCGTCGGCTCGTTGATGATTCTCATAACCTCAAGTCCTGCGATCTTACCTGCGTCCTTGGTTGCCTGTCTCTGCGCGTCGGAGAAGTATGCGGGAACGGTGATTACCGCCTTGTTCACCTTCATTCCGAGGTATGCCTCAGCATCCGCCTTGAGCTTCTGAAGAACCATTGCGGAGATTTCCTGAGGCGTGTAGGACTTTCCGTCAATAGCTACCTTATAATCGGTACCCATGTGACGCTTGATGGAAGCTACGGTCTTATCGGGGTTAGTGATAGACTGGCGCTTTGCAACCTGTCCGACTACTCTTTCGCCGGTCTTCGTTACCGCAACGACGGAAGGAGTAGTTCTCGCTCCTTCGGGATTCGGGATAACAATGGGCTCGCCGCCCTCGTAAACTGCTACGCAAGAATTTGTTGTACCAAGGTCAATGCCTATGATCTTTTCCATAATAATTTCCTCCTGAAATGTTCTTATTAGTTCGCTACCTTTACCATAGCGTATCTTATGATTTTATCGCCTTTTTTATATCCTTTTTGGAGAACTTCGGCAATAATTTGCTCTCCCAAGGTGTCGTCCTCGCAGTGTAGGACGCCGTTATGGAGATTCGGGTCGAACTCTTCGCCTGCGGCACCGAACTCCTCAACGCCAAGCTTTGTGAGGATCTCGCCGAATTTATTGAGCGTCATCGTAACGCCCTGCGACAGCTGACTGTCGTCGGCAAATTTGAGCGCCATCTCAAGACTGTCCTTTATCGGCAGGATCGCGTTAAGCACGTCGGAAACGGCATCACTGTATACGCCTTCTCTTTCCTTCTGTGCGCGCTTGCGGAAATTATCGTACTCTGCAAGCATTCTCGTGTATCGGTCGGTAAGCTCACTGAGTGATGCGTTCAGCTTTTCGTTTTCCTCTGTCAGCTTTTTGACATCTTTTTTGCTTTCCTTTTTCGGTTTTTCCTCGGTTTTTTCAGCCGTAGTCACCGTTTCTTCGTTTATTTCGTTCTGCTTTTCTTCCACGGTTGTCTATCCTTTCGCTATTTTTCATCCTCGCCGAACGCCTCGGGAAGTGAAAGCGAGCTGTTCAGCATAAGGGAAATATTTTGCGCTATATATTCGACGGTCGATATGACCTTTGAATAATCCATTCTTCGAGGGCCTATAATTCCGATCGCGCCGACGACCTTTCCGCCCGACTTTATCTTCTGGAATACCATCGTCGAGTTTTTCATTTCTTCGAGGATATTTTCAGAGCCGATAAGCACCTGCGGTCCGTCCTCGTCGAGGTCGCTGTCAGACACGAGCTTCAGAATATCGCGCTTTTCTTCAAGCACGCCGAGAAGCTCCTTGAACTCTCTTGCGTCGCTGAATTCGGGATATTCGAGCAGGTGATTTACGCCTGCCATCTTAAGGTCTCCGCCCTCCGGCTCACCGAGAGTTTCACAAACGGTCTTAATGACCGAGGATATCAATCCCTCGCCCTCGCCGAAGCTTCTTTCAATCTCCATGACGAGCGAGACTGTGATTTCGTCCACGCGCTTATTTGCAATCCTTGCGTTCAGCTCGTTTTCGAGCCGAGATAGCGTTTCTTCGTTTATCTCCTCGTCGGAGGATATCTGACGGGTCTTTATATTACCCGTTCCGTCGATCATGACGAGCATAAAGAGCTGCTTATCGAGAAGCACTGTTTTGAACTTCGTGATGACCGCTGTGCTCTGCTTCGGCTTGATCGCTATCGAGGTATAATTCGTAAGTCCTGCCGCGAGCCGCGTTGCGCTTTCGAGCAGTCTGTCTATTTCTGCCAGACGGCTTTTTGCGAGAGCATTCATTCTCGCAAGCTCGTTTTGCGACATACGGTACTTCTGCATAAGGGAATTTACATAAAAACGGTAGCCGCTTTCCGACGGAACTCTGCCCGCCGAGGTATACGGCTGCTCGAGATAGCCGAGCGATTCAAGCTCCGCCATTTCGTTACGGATAGTAGCAGACGAAAGGGCGATCTGCTTATTTTGAGTAAGGTATTTTGAGCCGACCGGCTCGCCTTCTTTGACGTGAGCTTCGATTATCGCCTTTAAAATCAGCTTTTTTCTTTCGTTAAGCTCGGAACCGCCGCCTTGCACCCTTTCTCACTCCCTTTCCGCAATTTGGCATTTTAGCACTCAAGGTGTTCGAGTGCTAACCACGGTTATAATATACCATTATTCTTCCCATCTGTCAAGAACGATTTTTGTTTTTTCTGTTAATAATTTGTGAAGTTAGGAGAATGTCCAAGGACCGCCCGTTGGCATTATGAGCGAAGCGAAGCTGAGTCGTGCCAAAAAGCGACAAATGTGAATAATACCATGAATGTCCCTTGATGAGTTTGGGCGCAAAAAAACACCGCGTTTTCACGCGGTGTTTTTGTATTTTTGTTAATTATTTTTTCTTCTTGGAAACGATAACAACACCAGTTACTGCAAGCGCGAGAACGACTACAGTAATAACGACTATCGTGGGAACAAATTTGTTAGAGGTATTGGAGCCACCCGAACTGGAGCCGGTTTCGGTACCGACGTTAGCGCCGGTGTCGGTGCCAACGTTAGTGCTGGTGTCAGCAACATTACGAGTTACTTCAAATGAGACAATACCCACGGACAGATCGCCAGGAAATTTGGAATTATTAGTAAGGTTTTCTGTGCGCGCCGCAACGACAAGAAGAAGCTGCTCGCCTTTTTTCAGCTCGACATTTTCAGCAAAAAGATCGCATGCGGCTCTCGTGAAATAACCATTGTCGCCCAAAGGTCTTTCGGCAACAACAACATCGTTTGCCTCAAGATAGACAGCGATCCAACCTTGACGGCCCTTCGCGACAAGTGCGTTTGCGGTGTAGGTGCCGTCTTCGGGAGCAGTAAATACTATCGCAGACGCATAAGTACCATCAGCAACAGGCACAATATAGAATTTAAGGTCTTCGGCAACGCTTTCAGGAATTGCGTCAGTATTTCCTTTTATAGCAGCGACGACATCAGTTCCAGCTATTTTGTGGGTATCGTCTACAGCCGTGGGGTCAACCGCGCAAATCTCGCCGTCAGACATTCTTATTGCGCCGATGGAGAAAGGACCATCAACCGTTTTACCGATATCGAGATCACAAACGTATTTATTTCCCGCAGTTGCAGCCGCAGAAGGAATGCAGAGAGCAAACAAAAGTGCTGCTGCAGCAATAGTTGAAATGATAATTTTTACGAGTTTCATAAGATACCTCCTATTGATTTTTATAAGCTTTACTTGCTTATAATTCAGTTATACAATAAATTAGAAAACAAATTGTCTTCTTAATCTTCTTATCCTCTTCTCTTCTTGGAAGCGATAACAACGCCAGCTGCTGCAAGTGCGAGAACGCCTACCGTAAGGACAAGATTGTCAGAGGTGTTGGGGTTGTTGGTCGAGCCGGTGCCGGTGCCGGTGCCAGTGCCGGTGCCAGTGCCAGTGCCAGTGCCAGTGCCGGTGCCGGTGCCGGAGCCGGAGCCGGAGCCGGAGCTTACAGAATCAAGAGTTACTTCAAAGGATATAAGCGCAACACTCTGATCGCCAGGATAAGCCGCAGCCCCAGTTGTATTTTCCGGGCTTGCCTCAACGACAAGAAGAAGCTTCTCGCCTTTTTTCAGCTCAACGCTTTCAGCTTCAATAGTGGCCTTGGCAGCCGCAAAGTAACCATTATCCTCCGGTTTTGCAGCTCTTTCGCCAACCACTTCATTGTTTGCCTTAAGATAGATCTTAACCCAACCCTGATAGCCCTTCGCAACAAGTGCGTTCGCAGAGTATGTGCCATCCTCAGGAGCAGTAAATACTATCGCAGACGCATAAGTACCAACAGTAGGCACCATATAGAATTTCAGGTCATTGGCAACGTCTGTAGGAATTCTCTCAGTATTTCCTTTTTTAGCAACGATGACATCAGTTTCGGCTATTTTATGTTTGTTGTCTACAGCCGTGGGGTCAACCGCGCAAATCTCGCCGTCAGATATTTTGATTGCGACGATGGAGAAAGGACCGTCAACCGTCTTACCGATATCGAGACCACAAACGTATTCATCCCCTGCCGCTGCAGCCATAGAAGGAATGCAGAGAGCGAACAAAAGTGCTGCTGCCATGATAGTTGAAATGATAATTTTTACGAGTTTCATAAGATACCTCCAATAAATTTTGCCAAGCTATGCTTGCTTGTGGTTTAATTATACAATAATAAATAGAAAAAGTCAATAGTTTTTTAGATTTTTTTGAATAATTTGTGAATCTATTTTTTTGCCCGCAGCTCGCTCCTCTTGACACCGTAGCACAACCCTTTTCAGATAAAAGACGGACAAGCGCTCCGCATCCCACGCCTCATCCAAATTCAGACTTTTCCCAAGAGAAAACAAAACGGTGTTCTCGTTCTTTAACGCAAAAAGGGAACCCCGAGGGATTCCCTTTTGACTGATTATTTAAGAGCGACTGCTTTCTTCGCGTTCGCCGCGATGTTAGCAGGAGTAAGTCCGTACATTTCAAGAAGGGGCGGAACCTTGCCGGAGCGGCCGAAGGTGTCGTTTACACCTACGCGTACTACCGGTACGGGAGCGTTTCCACATACAGCCTCGCAAACTGCCGAGCCGAGACCGCCGATGATGTTATGCTCCTCAGCGGTAACGATAGCGCCTGTTTCCTTAGCCGCCTTAATTACAAGCTCGGTATCGAGAGGCTTTATGGTGTGAATATTGATTACTCTCGCATCGATTCCCTCTGCCTTAAGAAGCTCCTTTGCTTCAAGAGCCATAGCGACCATGATACCGGTTGCTATAATGGTAACGTCCTTACCGTCAGCAAGCGTTACACCCTTGCCGATCTCAAACTTATAGTCCTCGCCGTTGATTACCGGAACAGCGTAACGACCGAAGCGGAGGTAGCAGGGGCCGTCGAAATTGATAGCCGCCTCAACTGCCGCACGCGCCTCAACGCCGTCGCAGGGGTTGATGATCGTCATGCCGGGAATGGTACGCATTGTACCGATATCTTCGAGGCACTGATGGGTCGCGCCGTCCTCACCTACAGTGATACCTGCGTGAGTTGCGCCGATCTTTACGTTAAGATGAGGATAACCGATTGCGTTTCTGATCTGCTCGAACGCTCTGCCTGCCGCGAACATTGCGAAGGTGCTGACAAACGGAACCATGCCCGTTGTAGAAAGTCCTGCCGCAACTGCGACCATATTGCCCTCAGCGATTCCGCAGTCGAAAAATCTTTCGGGGAACGCTTTTTTGAACTTGACGGTTTTAGTTGCCTCTGCAAGGTCTGCATCGAGGACAACGAGGTTATCGTATTTTGCTCCGAATTCTACAAGCGCGTTGCCGTAGGATTCTCTTGTTGCTATCTTATCTGCCATTTTCGTTTCCTCCTCAAATAGCCTTGATGTAGGCATTGATCTCGTTCACTGCCTGCTCGTACTGCTCTGCGTTGGGAGCGGCGCCGTGCCACTTGACGTTGTTTTCCATAAAGGAAACGCCCTTGCCCTTGACGCACTTTGCGATGATTGCGGTGGGCTTACCCTCGCAAGCGTGAGCCGCTTTGACAGCCGCGTCGATCTCGTCAAAGTTATGACCGTCGATCACGATGACGTTCCAATTGAACGCCTCGAACTTCTTATCGATAGGAGTCGGGTCAACGACCTCGGTTACGGGTCCGTCGATCTGAAGACCGTTGAAGTCAACGAAGATGCAGAGGTTATCGAGCTTCTTATGAGCTGCGAACATTGCCGCTTCCCAAACCTGTCCCTCTTCGCACTCACCGTCGCCGAGAATAGCGTAGGTATAGTAGTTCTTATTTCTGATCTTTGCAGAAAGCGCCATTCCGCAAGCAGCGGAAATTCCGAGTCCGAGCGAGCCGGATGTCATATCGACACCGGGAGTGTGCTTCATATCGGGGTGACCCTGAAGGTAGCTGTCTGCCTGACGAAGGGTCTTGAGGTCTTCTCTCGGGATGAAGCCCTTGAGTGCAAGCGCCGCATAGAGACCGGGTGCGGTATGACCCTTGGAAAGGACGAGACGGTCACGGTCGTCCCACTTGGGGTTGTTTACGTCCACGTTCATTGCCTCGAAATAGAGGTATGCGAGAATGTCGGAGATCGAGAGCGATCCGCCCGGATGTCCTGATGCTGCGTTGAACACGCCTTCAAGTGCGCCGAGCTTTATTTCTGCACTTTTGAGCTTCAGTTCTTTTATTTTGTTCTGATCCATTGAATTGCCTCCATTAGAGTAAATTTTACATACGGTAATATTGTAACTCTTTTCTTTTGATTTGTCAAGGTGATTTAGAGTTAATTAGGATTATATTGAGCGTCACCTTACCTTCTCCAGCGGGAGAAGGTGTCGGCGAAGCCGACGGATGAGGTGTTACATAGGTTGTGTATTTTTTTACTAACTTTTCTTGTTTGTGCAAGAAAAGTTACAAAAGAAGCACACCAAGGGGCAAACCGCTTGAATTTTGCCTTCGCAAAATTCTACGCACGTTTTCCCCTTTGGAATCCCTTTTCGCTCGCCCGCGTCATTCTGAGCGGAGTCCCGCCGAGATTCCGCTCCGTTACACTTCGCGCGGCTTCGCCGTTCGATTTCGCTTCGCTTCACTCAGAATGACACGGCGGGACGCAGTCGAACCCGCAGGGCGCCGTAGCGCAAGCGCGGCGGAATCTCGGGCGAAGCTTCGCCACGTTTTCGTAGGGCGGGGGCTTGCTCGGAACCCCCAAAGCTCATTTCATTCGCTTCGGGGAACCCCACGCGCTCCCGCCGCAAAAAAGGAACGGAGAAATCCGTTCCTTTTCATCATCGTTTACCGATTATTGCATTACTCTTTCGGGTTCACGTTCCGAAGACATATTGAACGCCGCGTAAAGGATCAGTGCCGTATAGAAAAGAATCGGGGCAAGCACGTTCAAATATTCAACGGCTCTATAATTATATCCGATCCTGTTAGTGTATTCCACCATTCCTGCCGCATAGAGCAAAGTTTCAAGACAACAAAGTGCCGAGGTTACCGTTAGTAAGATCTTGCCTGCACGGCCACCTTTGATCAGGAAGAAAATTGAAATAATTATCAGCGGATGTGCTATGCCTGCGATAAAATAAGACCATTCACGCACACTTAATAACGGGATTTTACCTTCGATAAGTACATTCAAGGTCTGATAACAAAAGTTGTAAGAGCCGGTAACCCACGATACACCCAAGCCAAAAGAAGTTGAACCAAAGCCAATTCCCAACATCGCAAATACAACATACGGCGTTGGCGAATGAACCTTGTACATCGAAAGTAAATATATGCCGAGCAACAAAATCGGCAAAATTCCCAATATCTTGTAACCGTGAACCGCAAACACAAAGTTTTTGGCAAATGCAAAGTGAAGAATCAAGTGAAGCGCGACATAAGATAAAATCAGTATTGCAATCGGTATTCTCGCCCTTACGCCGGGGACCTTTTTGATTTCGTTCATTTTTACTCCTCCGTTTTTTGATTTAGGTCATTGATCTGATATACCCTGTAAATATTTTACCATATACACTAATAGTTGTCAACAAAAAACAAACTCAGAGGAGATTCCTCTGAGTTATTTTCATATTTGCCCCGCCGAGCCGTGTAGACAGCCATTGAGAAACCCGCATGTGCAGGTTGGTGCCCTCTCGCATCATTTGTGCTCCCAGCATCCCGTTGACCGCGTGACGTAAGCAGGCGGGCGGGGAGGTCTGCATACCCAGATAACGAAGATAAAGCTCCATTTATCTCTTGTAGGTTTTAATAGCCGATCTATCACGCACTAAGCAGGAAATTTATTATTCTTCGTCGTAGTCGATCTCACCGAAAAGCTCGTCGTTGAAAAAATCCGCTACGCGGTCGAACTCGTCGTCATCGTCGATCGTAACGAGTATCTCCTCGCCGTTTTCCTCGTCGACCGCTACCTTGAGAATAACGTATTCTTCGTTCTCGTTATCCTCGATCGGAACGAGAGCAAGGTATGTTTCACCGTCGATCTCCTGGCTTCCGAGAAGCTCAAACTGCTTTTCGTTGCCGTCCTCGTCGGTAAGAGTAAACACTTCTTCGTTAAAAAGTTCGTCTGCCATAGTATTGCTCCTTTCAAATGAAGAGACTTTTTTATCCGTTACTATTCTATACAATTTCCGCCGTTTTGTCAATATCAAGTTTTCGACACATGCATTACAAGTCCGTGCGGAAGCACTTTTGCCAAAAATCTATAAAATTTGAAAAAGACGCGGGGCGTATATATTCCTCTGCCCCTTGATGCGTAGTAAAGCGATTTTTCAGCCGCCATGGCGGGATTTACGCGAGGGAGTGTATCGAAGGTATGCGAGCTTCCTTTTTCAATTCCCGCAGCAGGCAGAAATTCGGTTTCCATAGGCCCCGGGCAAAGTGCGAGGACGTTTATTCCCTTCTTTTTCAGCTCGAATCGGAGCGACTTCGAGAACGAAAGGACGTATGCCTTTGTAGAGCAGTAAACCGTCATCCTCGGGTTGGGTGCAAATGACGCTATCGAGCATACGTTAATGACAAAGCTTCCTCTTTTCATATAAGGAAGCGAGACAGAGGTTACTGCCGTAAGCGCACGGTTATTAAGGTCGACCATTCTCGTCTGCGTATTCATATCCATCGTATCGAAATCTCCGAGCGTACCGAAGCCCGCGTTATTAACGAGGATCTTTATCTCGGGCTTTTCGCTTTCGAGCATCTCCGACAGCGTTTCATAACTTTCGTGCTTCGTTAAGTCTAGGGATATTGGAAATATCTTTTTGCTCGGAAAACGCGTTTTCAGCGCTTCAAGTCTTTCTGCGCGGCGCGCAATGACCCATATTTCCTCTATCTCGTCATACTTTTCCGAGATAACTCTGACGAATTCCTCACCGAGTCCCGACGATGCACCCGTCACAACTGCTATTCTCATATCAAGCTTCCTTTCAGTCAAGCTTCAGCTCTCGCATATCGCGGCCGAGGAACATTATCGGCAAAAACTCGCCGAACAGGCGCGAGGTTATGCGCTCCTCGTAGCGCTTACGAAGATCGTCACGCGTGAGGTTCGTATTTATTATAACCGCTTTTCCCTTGTTAAGACGCGTATTTATGATATTGTAAAGACACGAGACAGTGAAAGTGTTTCCCATTTCGGTGCCAAGGTCGTCGATTATGAGCAGGTCGCACTCGAAGTATTTATCGGTGCGGCTTTCCTCGTTTTCGTCACGGTTATAACCGCGGCCGAAGCGCTCGTACTCAAAATCGGAAAAGAGATTCTGCGCCGTTTCGCATACGACGTCGTAGCCGCGGCGGACAACCGTACCCGTAATTGCGGCGGAAAGGTGTGTCTTTCCGAGACCTGTGCCGCCTATAAAAAGGAGGTTCTGCGCCTTATCGTCAAAATTTTCTGCGTAGTGACGGCAGAAGGTAACTATCATTTCGGCGTTCTCGACGGCGTTCTTTTCCTTTTGATAGGTCGGAACGTAGTTATCAAAGGTCTTGGTCTTAATAAGCGAGCCGATGCCCGAGCTTTCGTAGCCAGCCATAACGAGCTTCGACTTCATACATTTGCACATATTGATTCCGACAAATCCGCTGTCCGAGCATTCGTTGCACTCATATTTTACGTCGGAATAATCGGCAGGTATGCCGTATTTTTCAAGCAGTTCTGCGCGTGCTTTGAGAAGCGCCGAGTTTTCTGCCTTTATAGCCGCGATCTCACTCTCAAGCTTTTCGCCCTTGTATCTTGCGCTTGCTTCAAATATGCGGAGTCCCGTTTGAGAAAGCGCATCGTCGATCTCCTTGATATCGGGGAATCTCATTCCAAGCTCTCTTTTGCGGATAAGCGCCGCTTCCTGTGCGCGGAGGGCCTTGCCTTCGTATTCGTGCTTTATTTTTTTGTAATTTTCTCTGTTAAAGCCCATCACTTATCCCCCTCTCCGAGAACTATTGCGCTCATCATTGCTTCCGAACGCTTACGTGCCTTTTCAAAAAATTCTTCTGTGTCGAAGCTCGCACCGTTTTGTGCGGGCTTCTCGACAAATTTCTGCTTATTCTTGTTTGCCGCCTTGAAGTCCGCATTCGCCTTTTCCGCCTGCTCTACGGTACGGATACCGCTGTCGTGCCAGTCGGAAAGGATCTTCGACATATATTCAAGACCTGCTTTGCCGGTATTATTAACGGCGATCTCAAACGCCGCCTCGATAAGCTCGAACGGCATTTCCCATTCGATGAACCACTTATCGAAGAACTTTTCTTCCTTCTTGGTAAACGCGCGGTCGCCGATACCGAAAAGCCGCGCGACCTTATATTTATTACTGTTTCTTCTCTCGTTTTCCTTTATGTAGCTCTGAAGCGAGTCAAGCGTGCGTATTCCCTGATTATAAAGGGAATATGCGCTCTTTTCAACGTAGCTGACCGTCAGCTTTTTGCCGACTGCATCGAGCTTTTCAAAGTGATAATAGAAGAGAAGAAGCACCGTTTCGCTGTCAAGCCCGAGCGAGGTTTTGAGCGATACTATCTTCGAGACGTCGGTTGTCGTAAATACCTTTCCGCAGATCGCTTCGCATTCCTCAATAAGCTGCTTGAGTGAATTATCCCCCTCGATCGCGCCTGCGATCTCCTTGCCCGTGAGGTTTTTGTTTGCAACCGACGGCGCGAGCTTTTTAGCCGCTTCAAGAAGTCCCTTTTCACGAAGCGACGATACGGTTTCAATCAGTTCCTCTACTGTGCAACCGAGCTGCTCGCAGAGCATTGTGTCGTCAGCATCGCAGAGAGCTCTATCGTAGGAGAGAAGCATAAGAAAGCGCACTTCAAGAAGCGTATCGCAGTTAAGGAATGCACTTGCGGGCAGACATACTGCTCCGTCCTTATAAAGAACGTTGTATTTCATTGTTTCTCTCCTTTCTCGTTTTGTTTTATCTCGTACATCAGTGCCGAGAGTACGTCTCCGACGGGCAGATTTACCGTCGGAATATCGAGGTCGAAGTCGCTTTGCGTCATATTCCAGACACCCTTTACGCCCGACAGGCGAAGCGCCGACTGCATTTTTTCCTTATCGTCACATTCAAGGATTATCGCAATATCGGTATCAAGCTCTTCGATAGCCGAATAAACGTTACCGCCGCTCGGTATAAATACCGTATTTGATATCCCCCTGCCCTCAAGGCGCGGATTAAGAAAGCGTGCGTTTTCAGAGTCGGGACCTATTACTGCGGCTGTCATTCCGTCACCGACGCCGAGGTCACGGCTGATCTCTGTATAAAGCGTTTTTACGTTATATCCGTAGCCCTGTAGTCCTGCGCCCGAATATTTATTGAGATCTGCACGCACCTGCGATGGGGTTACGTTCAGCTTTTTTGCAAGCTCGGTAGAGCTTATTTTTATCTCCCCGTTCATCAGGCATTCGCGCAGCGTTCTGAAATAACGCGGAAGACGCTTCGCGCCCGCGGAGATATATGCAGTTTTCATTTTTATATCTCCTTTCGGGAAGCCATTAAAATTCTTGTCTTAAATCTTCTTTAGCGTTTCGTTTACGTACGCGGTGAATTCCTCACAGGTAGCGCCCGTGTCGCGTCCCGTTACGACGAGTTTCTTTTCTTCAAACATACAAATGTCAAGAGCGCGCGCAAGACGGTCGCTCTCCTCCTGATAGCCGATATGCGAAAGAAGCATAACGGTTGCGCGGAGCATTGAGCAGGGGTCTGCGTACTTTCCTCTGCCCTCGGTTATCATTCTGGGCGCAGAGCCGTGGATCGCTTCAAACATAGCGTATTTCTTACCGATGTTCGCAGAGCCTGCAGTACCTACGCCGCCCTGGAATTCTGCCGCCTCGTCGGTGATGATATCGCCGTAGAGGTTAGGAAGAATGAATACCTGGAACGCGGTGCGGCGCTTCTCGTCAACGAGCTTCGCCGTCATAATGTCGATAAACCAGTTATCGGTCTCGATCTCGGGATATTCCTTGCCGACCTCTTCGCAGAGGCGGAGGAACTTACCGTCGGTCGTCTTGATGATATTTGCTTTTGTAACTATCGAAACACGGTTTTTGCCGTTCTTTCTTGCGTACTCGTAAGCGAGGCGCGCGATTCTGTTACAGCCCTCGGTGGTAGTTACGCAGAAGTCAAGCGCGAGGTCGTCAGTCACGTTCACGCCCTGCGATCCTACCGCATAGCTTCCCTCTGTATTCTCGCGGAAGAATGTCCAGTCGATGCCCTTATCGGGAACCTTAACGGGACGAACGTTAGCAAAAAGGTCGAGCTTCTTTCTCATAGCGACGTTTGCGCTCTCGATGTTCGGCCAAGGATCGCCTGCGCGGGGGGTAGTTGTCGGTCCCTTGAGGATAACGTCGCACTTGTAAAGCTCCTCCATTACCTCGTCGGGGATCGCCTGCATGTGCTTTACGCGGTTTTCGATGGTGAGTCCGTCGATAACCTTAAATTCGATCTTTCCGCTCTTAACGTCGACGGCAAGAAGATACTCAAGAACCTT
>JAZNTT010000044.1:0-3352 GCA_045591885.1 Eubacteriales bacterium
ACGTAATAGAATAATTTACTGTCATTAACGACTACTCTCAGATTTGTCGGAACGTCCTGTGTCCACACCTCTCCGTCGGGATACACCCATTTTCCGCAGTCGTCACACTTTCGGTCGCTGCCCTCAACATCAAAGCAAAACGCACAATCTTCTTGTGAACTGCCACCGTTGTTTTCTGTGTCACCGTTGTTTTCTGTGCCGCCGTTGTTTTCTGCGCCGCCGTTGTTTTCTGCGCCGCCGTTATTGTTCTCTCCACCCTGCGAGGTTCCGGGGTTATTGGAGCCGGACGGGTTGGGATCGTCGCCCGTATCGCAAGCGGCAAGGGCGAATACCATCATCAAAGCGATTAAAAGTGCAAATAATTTTTTCATTGTAGTTTCCTCCGTTAATTAAAATTTGTCAGAAGTCGAAAATGAGTTCTTTTGGTTCGGTTTTTCGGGGTATCATCCCGTCGTTTTCGTTTTTGGGTTAGGGGCATTCTCTTGTTCATTCCATCAATCATCCCCTTCCTTAGGTTTCCTCTTGCTTGCGCATTCGCGGCAGATCCCTTCTTCCTCGCAGAAGCAATCGTCGCACACACGCTTTCCGCAAACGGAACAGCGATTAAAGGAAAGCAAGACCTCCTTGTTCGCCCGATCATACGCGCTTGCATGGTCGCTTTGCCAAATCAGCTCTCTCGCACGCCGCTCGGACTTTGAGATGAAAAACTTGGCTTTGAACGGCGGTTTGTAAGGATAGGTTACGGTCTTAACCGCTGTGCCGCATGAGTCGCAAAAGAAGGTGAATTTGAAATCTTCAAGAGTTGAGCCATCCTCAAATTTCTTGGTTACAGGCTCCAACATTCTCGCTCCTCCTTTCTTGATTCTGTTCTTTTTTTGCTTTCGTGCCCTCATTATACACGTTTTTTTACGATTTGAATACCTACTTGTGGTAGGTAAAGTGGTAGGTATTCCGAAGTTTTTTTCAAAAAAAGTAGGTAAAAAGGTAGGTATCGGCTGATTTTTACCAAAATATGACAAAAGAGCAGCCGATTTCTCGACTGCTCTCAGTTTTGCGTTTTTTATTCTTTTTTGCTTAGTTTTGAGTCAATGATCTCGAACAAAGCGTTCTTGTTTGCGACTCCGAACTTGGCATATACTCGTCCGGCATAGTCCTTTACGGTATTGACGGTGATGCCGAGGTAGTATCCGATCTCGCTCTGCTTTTTGCCCTTAAGCAATTCACGGAACACCTCAAGCTCTCGGTCGGTGAGCATCTGCGCTTCCTCCGTACCCTCAATAATGCGATCAATTTCCTCGTCGGTGTATCTCGTCTTAACGATCCTCGGTTCAGCGGGAGCGATTGGTGTAACATCTGCCGCAGTTGCTTCGGTTGCTTCTTTCTCCGCCTGCTGAGCCTTCTTTCTGCGGAGGATGATGAAGCAAACCGCGCCGCCTGCTATCAAGAGGATAACGACGGAAACAATGATCACGGGAACGGTGGGAAACTCGGAGGGCGGAGTAACCACTATCGGTTCATAAAAAGCGTAGTAGGTTACGTTCTCGGCGGTCATAAAGTTCGCGCCGTCGGTGAGCTTTTCTCCTTTACCGTCCGCAAGCGTGAACCAGCCGACAAAGGTATATCCCGTGCGTTCAATGACCTCGGGGAGAGAAAGTGCTTCGCCAAAGGTCTGCGTTGCTTCGGTCTGATTATAACCAAAGTCGAAGGTTACCTTGTAGATATTGGGGGTATATACTGCATAAATGTCTACATTTTCGGTTTCGTTGCCAACCACTAAAGGACTGCCCTGATCATAGTTCATTTCTTCACCAAGTGTCCAAGAGGTCAGCGTGTATCCCGTTTTTAACAGATCGGGTAATGTAGGTATCACGCCCGAAGGGACTGTTACCGTATGCTTCCACTCGCCGTCCGCAAAGAATCGGAAGGTTACGTCGTGATTGTTTGCGCCAACGGTAAACGTACCGTAGTAATTTTTGTCACCGAGCTTTTCCTTAATAAAGTCGGTGGAAACCGTGGGGGCGTGTACGAGATGTCCTTCATCGTTGTACCACTCTGACGGGGCAGTACTGCCGAAATAGTTGTATCCGTTTTCCTCGGTGGGCTGTTCGGTTTTAGGCAGGTGAGTTTCATATATACCGTCAACCACCAGATTTCCATAATATTCGAGATAGCTTATATCAAAGAAATCGGTGTACCACGAATACCAAAGCCATCTGTCCTCGCCGTACCCCATATAGTCGGACATATTCATTTTACAGGTGTTGCCCTCTATCGTGCAGAACAGAAGCTCTACCGAGCGAGTGCTGTAATCCAAAGAAGGAGCATAATCCGTGTATATCGCGCCCATTGCGTTTTCAGCGTAATTTTTGCGAATCTCGGTGTTGCTTACTGTTACGTTCGTTGCGCCGTTGAGATATATCGCACCGCCGAGTCCCCGCTCACTGCATAATCCGAGATTGCCGGATGCACTCTCGGTTTCGGGAATTGCTTTGTTTTCGCTTATATAGCAATCCTCAATATTCGCGTTTGATATAAGAACTCCGATTCCTCCGCCAAACGATGCCTTGTTTCCGATGATCTTGCAATTGCGAACGGTAAGGGAGGAGCCGTCGTCACATCCGATTGCACCGCCGCACAGCTTATCCGCCCAAAATCTTTCGCCGCCGTAATAATAATTCGCGTCGTTCTTCTCGAAAACGCATCCCTCAAAGGTTGCAACGGTATTCTTTACGAACACCGCGCCGCCGCCGACCGCATTCTGAACAAAGCCTGATTTGTTTTCCTTAAAGCTGCAATCCTTAACATTCAGCATAACGTTTTTGTCGGCTGCCTCTACGTAGACCGCACCGCCGCCATACAACGATGCGTTGGAGGAAAAGCTGCACCCCTCCAAATTAAGCTCTAACTTATACGGCACGTTGTCGCCATGCTCCGCTTCAAGCGAGGGAGTCAGCGTGTAATCTCCATAAAACGCGCGGATTGCGGGGCCGTACGTATGCATATAATTTTTGAATTCGCAGTTTTTGAAGCTTGCGCTTGCATTGCCTTTGCATTGTATAGCATACTGATTTTTTAACGGATACGGAGATAATTCCTCGCCTTGGCTATCATAGGAAAGCTGCCAGTCCTCATCCGTCAGCGTGCTTGTGTCAAGCCCTTCGTCAAAGACGATACCCTCAAATACAAACGACGAGCTTTTGCCGCCGATCTTCGTACCGTTCAGTATGAAGCTTGCGCCCGTAAACACGGCGTTACCATCCGTCTTTCCGCTTTTTATCGTAATGTTCTTATCAATGGTAATTCTTTCAACCGTATTAACAGCGCCGGTAGAGTTAAGGTTAAAATCAATATC
>JAZNTT010000045.1:0-10820 GCA_045591885.1 Eubacteriales bacterium
CGGCTCTGCAGGCGTTTCTGCTGTTCCGATGGCGGCAAGAGTTGCACAGATGGTCGGTCAGAAGGAAGATCCAAGCAACTTCCTGCTCATGCACGCAATGGGCCCGAACGTCGCAGGCGTTATCGGCTCGGCTGTTGCCGCAGGTTGGTTCCTTGCTATGTTCTGATAAAATTACCGCCCGATGTCATCCTGAGCGAAGCGTCGCCAGACCCATTCGATTCCGCTTCGCTTCACGATGAGGGGTTCCCCGAAGCGAATGTAATGAGCTTTGGGGGTTCGCGATCAGGGTGACGGCTACGCCGTAGAAACGCTTGCGTTTCTACCCCGAACGTCCGCAGGGCGATGCAACTTGTTGCATCGGGATCTCGGGCGGTTGCAATTTCACCCCGATAATTATAATAACGTATATAATTGAGGATAATATAATGCAAAAGGTTAAAATTACAGAAACAGTTCTCCGCGACGCGCAACAGTCGCTCGCGGCTACGAGAATGAAGACCGATGAGATGCTTCCGATAATCGAGAAGCTCGACGGTATCGGCTACCACTCTCTTGAAGCGTGGGGCGGTGCGACCTTCGACTCCTGCCTCCGCTATCTTAACGAGGACCCGTGGGAGCGTCTCCGCAAGATCAGAAGTGCCGCTAAAAATACCAAGCTTCAGATGCTTTTCCGCGGACAGAATATGCTCGGCTACCGTCACTACGCAGACGACGTTGTTGAATACTTCGTTCAGAAGTCTGTCGCAAACGGCATCGACATCATAAGAATTTTCGACGCGCTTAACGACCCGCGTAACCTTAAGACCGCAGTTGAAGCGACCAAAAAGGAAGGCGGTCACGTTCAGGCGGCTATTTCCTACACGACTGGCCCCGTTTTCAATAACGATTACTTCGTAAATTTCGCAAAGACCCTTCAGAATATGGGCGCAGATTCCCTCTGCATCAAGGATATGGCGGGCCTTCTTACCCCCTACGCCGCTTACGATCTCGTAAAGGCGCTCAAGGATAACGTGTCTCTCCCTATCCAGCTCCATACTCACTACACCTCGGGTCTTGCTTCGATGACAATTCTTAAGGCGATCGAGGCGGGCTGTGACGTTGTTGACACCGCGATCTCCCCCATGGCTATGGGTACGTCCCAGGCGCCGACAGAGGCGATCGTTGCAACACTTGCAGGCACGGGATACGATACAGGGCTTGACCTTAAAAAGCTCGATGAGATCTGCCGTTATTTCGCTCCGATCAGACAGGCATACGACGAAAGCGGTCTCATTTCCCGTTCGGTCACAAAGGTTGACGTAAACGCGCTCCTTTACCAGGTTCCCGGCGGTATGCTCTCGAACCTTGTTTCTCAGCTTAAGGCGGCAGGTAAGAGCGAGCTTCTTCAGGAGGTTCTTGAGGAAGTTCCGCGTGTAAGAGCAGACGCAGGCTACGTTCCGCTCGTTACTCCGACCTCGCAGATCGTCGGTACTCAGGCAGTTCTTAACGTCCTCATGGGCGAAAGATATAAGCAGGTTTCAAAGGAATTTAAGGGAATCCTTGCAGGTGACTACGGTAAGACCCCCGCTCCTATCGACCCCGAGTTCTCTAAGAAGATCCTCGGTGACGTCGAGGCAAAGACCTGCCGTCCTGCAGACCTTCTTTCTCCCGAGCTTGACACCCTCCGCGAGAAGTGCAAGCTCTACATGGAACAGGAAGAGGACCTTCTCTCCTACGCAATGTTTGAAAACGTCGCTATGAAGTTCTTCGAGAAGCGCCGCGCAGAAAAATACGGCATCGATATGAAGAATTCTGACGCGGAAAATAAGATTCATATAGTGTAAAAGATAAAAGCAGAGGCATCGCCTCTGCTTTTTATTCTGAATATAGCTCGTCGAAGTACCACCGTGTGGGGTTTTCGTGGATGTATTTTTTTATTTGATCATATTCTTCTTGATTGCGTATAACGTGTTCGAAGAACGAAACTTGAAACAAGCTATCTGCTAATCCGTTTTTTCTGCATTCCCGTATCGTTAATGATTTATAGGAACATAAGATATCTACGACCGTAGGGCGGGGGATTGCTCGGAACCCCCAAAGCTCGGCAAGCTCGCTTCGGGGAACCCCACGCGCTCCCGCCGTTCTGTTTCCCAATATAAAGACGGCATGGATATGATTTGGCATTATAACGTATCTGTCTATTTTCAAATACGGATAACGTTCTTCCAACAACAATAATTGTTCTTCTGCTATTTTTCCGTATTTTGTATATTCAATACCTTTGGTAACGGCGGGAGCAAGCCCCCGCCCTACGGAAGCGTCGTTCAAATTCTCAATACGTGATAACAGACATTTTCGTCGCTCCGTGCATATCGTTATAAAATATGCGCCCGCTGAACTGTAATCGTATTTTTTTAATCTAGGATGTTTCCTTTTCGGTAACTCATTTTCCATTCTCATCACCCATTTAATTTTAACATAAACATCGTAAAATGACAATACAAAAGCAGAGGCGTTTATAACGCCTCTGCTTTTATCTTATATTTTCTTCTGTTTCTTCGAGATTAGACAATGCAACCTTTACCGCTTCAATTACAAATGCCGAAAAGGTGCAGTTTTTTCCTCTAATT
This sequence comes from Eubacteriales bacterium, assembly GCA_045591885.1. Taxonomy (GTDB): domain Bacteria; phylum Bacillota; class Clostridia; order Oscillospirales; family CAG-272; genus Colimorpha_A. The sequence continues at coordinate 2,610 of JAZNTT010000045.1, forward strand.
GCATTTTCAACGTCTTCAATAACATCATTTGGAAATCTTATACACTTATTCGTCGTTTGCGGAATTGACGGAATTTTGAAATTTTTCATCGTAATTCCTTTTATCACTTATTGTTATTCATATAATCTATCATTTCGTTTATAATTTTAATTTCGCTCGGCGAAAGATTCGATAGCTTTTCCAAAATCTCACTCATTTCATTATCAACCGTATATCCGGTCAGCAAATAATCAGCGCTGATATTTAACGCATCGCATACCTTGACAATATTTTCCGGACGTATAGCTTTTTTACCACATTCCAAATTTGAAATCATCTGCACGGAAACGCCAATTTTTTCTGCCAATTCTGCTTGTGATAATTTCTGCTTTTTTCTCTTATTATAGACTCTTTCACCTATTTGTTCTAAAAAAGTTTTGTTTGACACATTACATCCTCTTTTAATATTATTATAATTATTATAATATCCATAGGTGATATATTAAATCATCTATAAGCGTTGTAATGTTGACAAATTATTCTATAGATGATATTATATTTATTAAATCATATCATAAGTGATTATAGGAGGAATCTTTTTTGAGCATAAAAATAACCGTCGGCGGTTGCAGAGATTTTAACGACAGTGAATACATATTCAAATGCCTTGACGAATACATAGAAGAATTATGCGATAAAGAAATAATAATTATTTCGGGGCATTGCAGTGGTGTTGATGCTATCGCGGAAAAATATGCGGAGGTTAAGGGTTTTGAGACAATGATTTTCCCGGCTGAATGGGATAAATACGGAAGAGCCGCAGGACCGGCAAGAAATAAAAAAATGGTCGAAGCTTCCGATATTGTTATTGCGTTTTGGGATGAAAAATCGAAGGGAACTAAATCACTTATCAATCTTGCAAAGAAATCGGATAAAGCCCTTAAGATATATAAAATATAAAAAGGAGAGCTTTCGGTCTGCTTTTATTTATTACTCAATCGTCAATTTCGACTGAGTGAGTGAGGATTTTTCCGTCGCTTACGCGTATTTCGTAGCTGTACTCGTTTCTGCCGTGCTCAAATTCGACCTCATAGACGAGAACGCCTCTTTCGTAGTCTCTTTCGGCTTCAAGCTCTCTTACCTGCTCACGCGAAAGACCTGCTTCGGAGAGCGCAATATTTATCGCCTCTTCGCGAGTGATCTCGGTTGCAGTGGGCTTTTCGGATGCAGGCGGCTCGGTTGCAGGCGGTTCCGTAACGGGTGCCTCAGTTACGGGGGGTTCAGTTACAGATTTGGAAGACGGTTTTCTCTCCGGCTCTATCTCCTCGCGAAGTATCTTTCCCGTCACAGCGTCGATCTCGAAGGAATATTCCTTGTTTTCCTTTTCAAACTCGACTTCCCAGACGAGCTTTCCTCTTTCGTGGTCTATTTCGGTACGTTCAAATCTTATATTTTCACGCGTCATACCCAGATGGTTCAACGCGATATTTTCAGCTTCAGTTGCGCTGATCTTTGCCGACGTCAGATCTTTCACTAACGGCGCAGCCGAGATCATCATTGCAAGCATACTGACTACCAGTACTGCCGACAAAACAAGCGCTAATTTCTTTTTCTTCAACATTTTTTCTCCTTTCATTTACTGAAAAACGGCAGAGGTGTTAACCTCTGCCGTAAGTTACATCCGGCAGGGCGAAAAATCGTTTTTAGGCGATGTCGGGTGTTTATTTTGTTTTATTTTATTATGCTTCTTCGAATACTTCCTTGCCGAGACCGCAGGTAGGGCATACCCAATCCTCGGGAACCTCTTCCCAGGGAGTGCCGGGTGCTACGCCGTTATCGGGATCACCGACTGCGGGATCATATTCGTATCCGCAGGGACAAACGTATACCATTTTATTTTCCTCTTATTACTTGAAGTATCTGTTGAGAAGTCCCTCGAGTGCCTTGCCGTGACGAGCTTCGTCGCGAGCCATTTCGTGAACGGTGTCATGGATAGCATCGAGATTGTTCTTCTTTGCGCACTTAGCAAGGTCGAACTTGCCTGCGGTTGCGCCGTACTCACAGTCAACTCTCCATGCGAGGTTGTCCTTGGTGGTCGCCTTCATGTTCGGCTCGAGGTCCTCACCGAGAAGCTCTGCGAACTTTGCTGCGTGCTCAGCTTCCTCAAAAGCTGCCTTTTCCCAGTAGAGACCGATCTCAGGGTAGCCCTCTCTGTGAGCGATTCTTGCCATGCAGAGGTACATACCAACCTCAGAGCACTCGCCCATGAAGTTAGCCATAAGCTGATCGTAGATGTACTTTTTATCTTCCTCGGAGATATCGGGGTTGTTCTTAACGGTCTTTGCGTAGATGCCGTACTCATGCTCAGCGGCAAGAGCAGCGTTCTCTTCCATTACCTTGAACTTGGACGCGGGAACCTTACATACAGGGCACTTTTCGGGAGCAGCGTCTCCCTCGTGAACGTAACCGCAAACTGTGCAAACGAATTTCATAATTTTTTCCTCACTTTAATTAAATTTTTTTGATTTTATATGTTTTCGGATTCTTTACCGACACAGTCTGGGCAGATTCCGATAAACTCAACGATGTGTCTTTCGACCTTGAAGCCGTTAAGCCCCTCGGCTATTTCTTCAAGACCGTATTGGTACGGCATTTCGACGTCCTCTACCTTTCCGCATACGCGGCAGGAAACGTGATAGTGTTTTCTCGTTCCGTATTCATATCTTAAGGTCGAATCAGGTGCGTAAACTCTCTGCGCCTCGCCGTCCTCGACCTCGCCCGCAAGCACGCGGAAAACTGTCGCCCGGCTTATTGAGGGATGCTTTTCGTGAATATAATCATATACGTCATTCGGCGTAGGGTGAGTACCCATAAGCTCTCTCAGCGCATCGAGAATGATCGATTTTTGAAGCGTATTTCTTTTCTTCATTCGGTCACCTCTTTTCTTTCTATCGATATTATATCCTAATTGATACTAAATGTCAATAGGTTTTTTAAATTTTTTCAAAAAATTTTTTTGAGGTGACTTTCTGCTTAGCAAAGGCCTTTAAGAAACGAGAACATCGTAGTCAGCTTTTCTTCTTCAAATACGGTTTTTCCCTCGTATGATACCGTTTGGTCGTGATTTCCTTCCTTAATTATATCAAGGAACGATTTGTAATCCGCTCCGTCGTCAAATGTCGGCATTGTCCGTAGGACCGGGCTTGCGATATGAACATGACCGAGGTGGTTCGCGTACTTTTTAAGCTCGGTCAGGGTTTCACCGTTTTGCATAAGGTGGTAAAAATCGACGTGAGCCTTTACGTTTTCCATCTCTGACAGGTCGGAAAGCTGCTTTGATTCGCCAACAAGGTTAATAATATTTGCCTCCGCATAGCAAAGCGGCTCAATTACAACCGTCTGCCCGTATTTTGCCGCAATGCCGCCGAATATACGCGTACATTTTATGATCTGCTCCATCGCTTTTTCACGAGAAAAGCCCTCAGGAACGTTTTTTGCTTTTGCGGATCCGAAAACAAGTACCTTTCCGCCGAGCCTTGAAAAACGCTCAAAGCTCATTTCGCAAAATTCCGTGATCTCATCATAAGAAACATCATCACCTGTCAGACGGATATCACTCGGAATCAGACAGTTACAGGAATAAACTGAGCCGGGATACTTACTTACAATCTCAAGTGCAGCTTCAAACTCGCTTTCGCTCATTCTCGAAACGGCAGTATTGCTCACCTCTATAAAATCCGCGCCCGATCTTATACAAAGCTCAAGATTCTCAATTTCGGAACAAATTCCAACCTTCATTTTTGCCTCCTGTATTTTGTTGATAAAAAGCTTGTGAGCTTTTAATTTGATTATAAACGATTTTGAAAATTAGTCAAGATTTTTTTGTCGTTTGTATAGGTAAACAAGGCTTTGCCTGTGTAAAAACGGTGTTATATTGGTTTTAACACACGGTTGCTTCGCAACCTACATCTCATCCGTCCGCAGCTCTGCCCGAAGCAGATCCTCTTATGCACCCATTTACCTGAGGGAAGGGCAGGAGGGCGTTCTCGATCACTATTTATATATAATAGTGAAAGAAACTTATAACAAAGTAAAAAACATTTACGCCTGCCCTTGACAAGTCCATATATTTTTATTATAATATACTTTGTATAAGTATTACTATTTCGTATACATACAAAATTATATAATACTAATATACAAGGAGGTGTATTATGATAACGAAAGTAATCATCTGCCTTGTCGGAGCCGCAATTGGACTTGTACTTGGTATATTTTCCGGAATAATTTTCCGTAAGAAGATATCTGAAGCCAAGATCGGATCTGCCGAGCTTGAAGCAAAGAGAATCGTAGAAGAGGGCGAAAAGACCGCCGAAACTCTAAAAAAAGAAGCTCTGCTTGAAGCAAAAGAAAAGATCATAAAAGATAAAAACGAGTTCGAAAAAGAGCTACGCGAGCGCAGAAATGAAGTAACACGTCTTGAAAGACGCGTTGCACAGCGTGAAGAGACCCTCGATAAGAAGGTCGAGAGCTACGAGCGTAAGGAAGAGGTTCTTCGAGCTAAGATCAAGGAACAGGAAGATCTTATGGCGAAAGCCGAGGAGATCCGCCAGCAGCAGCTCTCTAAGCTTGAGGCGATCGCAGGACTTTCACGCGAGGAAGCAAAGGAAGAGCTTGTACGTCAGATAGAGGACGATGCTAAGCATGAAGCTGTAATGAAGATCGTCGAGATCGAGTCTCAGCTCAAGGAGGACGCTGACAAAAAGGCAAGAGAAATTATCTCCCTTGCAATTCAGAGATGCGCATCCGATCACGTTTCCGAGGCAACCGTATCGGTTGTCGCTCTCCCGAATGACGATATGAAGGGACGCATTATCGGACGCGAAGGACGTAATATCAGAACCATTGAAACAATGACGGGTGTCGATCTCATTATCGACGATACTCCCGAAGCGATAACAGTATCCTGCTTCGACCCCGTAAGACGCGAAATTGCACGCCTTGCACTTGAAAAGCTCATCCTTGACGGACGTATCCATCCGACCAGAATCGAGGAAACGGTTGAAAAGGCACGCAAGGAAGTTGAAAACATCATTAAGCAGGCAGGCGAAAGAGCTACCTTCGATACAGGAGTCCACGGACTCAACAACGAACTTGTTAAGCTCCTCGGCCGCCTAAGATACCGTACAAGCTACGGTCAGAACGTGCTTGACCACTCTATTGAGGTCGCACACATTTCCGGTATCATTGCCGACGAGCTCGGCGTTGACAGCACCCTCGCTAAGCGCGCGGGACTTCTCCATGACATCGGTAAGTCGATGACACAGGAGGTCGAAGGCTCTCACGTTCAGATCGGCGTTGATATCGCAAGAAAGTATAAGGAAAACCGTGACGTCATTCACGCGATCGAGGCACATCATAACGACGTTGAGCCTCAGACGATCGTAGCGATGATAGTCCAGGCGGCAGATGCAATTTCCGCCGCAAGACCCGGTGCACGCCGTGAGGACCTTGAAAACTATCTCAAGCGCCTTCAGAAGCTTGAAGAGATCGCAAACTCCTTCCCCGGAGTTGAAAAGTCCTTCGCTATCCAGGCAGGACGCGAGATCAGAGTAATGGTCAAGCCCGAAGAAGTAAACGACGATCAGATGATCCTCACCGCACGCGACATAGTTAAGAAAATCGAAGGAAGCCTCGAATATCCCGGACAGATCAAGATACAGCTTATCAGAGAAAGCCGTGCTATCGAGTACGCTAAGTAAGTTTTCTTAATTTTGATGTGCCGAACGGCACTTTGAAATAGATTTTTTATAGAGCTGATTTGAAACTTTCGGATAATTCCGTTTTATATATGATCTATTTTATAAGGAACAAGACCCCAAACGGGGTCTTGTTTTTTGGTAGTGGTCGGCGTCCTCGACGACCCGTTGTTCCCGCGTTCACTCTATTATCCACATAACGCATAAATTGAACGCCGGCTTGTCTTCTCCTGAGGGATGAAGGTAAGAGGTAAACCTCGGATGAGGTGTCTAAAAAGGGAACTTACTCCTCATCCACCACAGGCATTCCGCCTGCGGTCCCCCTTCTCCCTCAGGAGAAGGCAAGATAACGCCTCGATGCTCCGCAACGTTATTCGTAGGGCGGGGGCTTGCTCCCGCCGTACAATAACGATGTTACATTATTCATGTGCGGACGGGCTAACACAGTTCGCCCGTAAAAAATGTCTTTTTACTCCTCAAAACGCCCCTTAATTTGTAAACATTTTGTTAAAAATTGCAAATAAAAATCCACAACTGTTGAAAAATTTACCCATATATAATATAATATATATAACTATAATTTTAATCATTAGTAGGTTAAAAATGATAAATATTAACGACAACAGACAATTTGACGAGATCTGGTCACTTGTTAAGGACAAGCTTCAAGAAATAAACGGCTACGACAATATCGTTATGAAGCTATGGTTTTCCGACCTTAAAATGACCGTGCTTACAAACGATACCGCTGTATTCATGGCAAAGTCCGACTTTAAGCGCGATATCGTTTGCAGCAGATATCTCGATAAAATAAGGGAAGCGCTTTATGAGGTGATAGGCTTTGAAGTAACCGTCTCAGTACGTTCTCAGCAGAACGAAAAGGAAACGACTGAAAAAATCGAAGCGGCTGCCGAAAAAAACGACGTTCCGAAAACTGAAATATATTCGACTGTTGGTGATAATAAGGTTCTTAACCGCGCGGCAGTTCCGTCGGCATTTGCTGAGTTTACCTTTGATTCCTTCGTTGTAGGTGAGTCGAACAAGTTTGCTCACGCGGCGGCACAGTCGGTTGCTAACCACCCCGCACGTCAGGCAAATCCGCTCTTTATTTACGGCCCGTCGGGACTCGGTAAAACTCATCTTCTTTATGCCATCGCTAACAGGCTGAAGGAAAATTTTCCGTCATATAAGGTCGTTTACGTCAAGGGTGAGGAATTTACAAATCAGATGATAGATTCCTTTGCACACGATCTGAGAAATGAGTTCCGCGAGAAATACCGTCAGGCAGACGTTCTGCTTATCGACGATATTCAGTTTATCGCAGGTAAGGCATCAACTCAGGAAGAATTTTTCAATACCTTCAACCAGCTCTATGAAAACGGAAAGCAGATAATTCTCGTTTCCGACCTGCCGCCCCGTGATATTGAGCGCCTTGAGGAGCGCCTCCGCACACGATTTGAATGCGGAGTTATCGCCGACATAAATCCCCCCGATTTTGAGCTTCGTGCCGCTATCGTCAAGAAAAAGGTCGAAAAGCTCGGCGTGAGCTTCTCCGAGGAGGTTATCAACTATATTGCGGAAAATCTGACCGATAACGTCCGTCAGCTTGAGGGCGCGGTCAAGAGAATTTCGGCACAGTGTATTCTAACAGGCGCCGATGTCTCGGTCGACCTTGCAATCAGATGCATATCCGACCAGGTTGTCGGCTCTGAGCCGGTCACGGTGACGATTGACAAGATACTCTCGATGGTCTCCCAAAAATACGGAGTCACAGTAGATGACCTCAAGAGCAGAAAGAGAACGAGTAATATCGCGTCGGCAAGACATATATCGGTCTACGTTATAAAGAAGCTGACCGACCGTTCGCTCCCGGCGATAGGACGCGTGTTCGGACGCGACCATACGACGATAATAAATTCCATCGAAACAGTCGAAAAGCGTATGGCAACCGAGCCGGCGTTTGACGCGGAAATCAAGGACCTTATAAATAGGATAAAGAAGCGTTGAGATAATAACGTTCGATTCGTGAATCGACCCTACAAAAACGTTCGAACACTTCGCCACGATGGTTTACCTTCTCCAGCGGGAGAAGGTGGCTGAGCGAGGCGAAGCCGAACGAAGTCGGATGAGGTGTATTGTACGATTAAATTTTGATTATATCAAATTATTTGCATTACCTATGGAACACCTCATCCACCACCTTCGGTGGTCCCCCTTCTCCCGCTGGAGAAGGTAAAAGAACGTGACGAATTATTTTCTGTCAGTTATAAATCCGGCACCGCTACAAATCAAAAAGCACCCGTTCGGGTGCTTTTTATCTTACAGTTCAACAAGTCCTGCTTCGTAGAGCTTTTGGAGCGACATCAGGATACCGAGCTTTGCGTGGTACCAGGTAAGACCGCCCTGGAAATACACCGCGTATGGCTCGCGGATAGGTCCGTCGGCTGAAAGCTCAATGGACGAGCCCTGCACG
>JAZNTT010000046.1:0-23075 GCA_045591885.1 Eubacteriales bacterium
CACAATGCATTCTTCGCCTTGTTCTCTCGCAAAGGTCTTTTGTTTCGTGATATATTCACGGATATCATTTATACTCATTATACAATTCCCTTCTCAGTAAGTAAAAAAACAAGCGCCGATGGCGCTTGTTTTTTTTGTTTGCAAGTAAGCTGATTAATAACCAACCTTTTCCCAGCACTCGAACGGAGCAGCGAGCTCTTCGCTGATGTAAACCTGAGTCTTCTTGGTCTGAAGCATGGTGCTCGGGAGGTAAGGAGTGATCGGGCCGTGTGTGCAGAGACGGCTGGTCATTCTCTGCCAGGAGGAGAAGGTACCGCAGGTAGCAAGTGCGTGAACCTCGATACGCTCCTTTGCTCTCATAACGTCGAGCGGGCCGATGGTAGCTGCGCAGGGAGGAACGTTAGCGATATCACCGGACTGACCGAAGGTACCGTTGAGGGAGTTCTGCATGATGGTCATGGGGTGAAGCTTAACGATCTGTGCGGGCTGGTTGAGCCACTCTTCGATGTCGCCGCTTCCGATGAACTCGGGAATCGGGTCAACGAATGCCATGTGTCCTGCCCATCCGGGAGAGGTAGATGCGATGTCTGCACCGGTTCCCTCGGTGATGTCGTCAATGATCTTGGAGTAATCCTTGATGTTGGCGTTGGTCGGGAAGTGAACGTTCTCCATAGGCATACGGAGCTTCTCGTCGATCTGGTAGTAGAGGTACTTGATCATCGAGTGTGCGAAACCTGCTTCGTAGGTGATAGGAGCGATGTTGCCGTTCTCGTCTGCCCATTCGTCCTCAGCTACGAGGTGAACCTTGGAGCAGTCAACCTTGAAGTAGTTGATGAGCTGTGCAAGCGGAATGTAGGTGTCGGGCTCGGGGTTTCCGAGGATCATGGTGAAGGATTTGCCTGCCTCGGATGCTGCCTTGAGGCGGGTGAAGAGGGTGGAAATGAGAACGGGATGGGGGTTCATCATAACCTTAACTTCGAATTCGGGATGCCACCAGTCCTCTCTCTTTTCGAGGTCCTTGCCGCTGAGGCTACGAACGTATTCGCAAACCTTTTTATCCTTGAAAGGAACAAAATCGGCGGGGGCAAAGTCAAATTTTGTTGCGGGATCTGTGATGAAGTTCATTGTCTTATACTCCTTTGATTTTTATTTTTTATTTTACAATTTCACCGCCGAAGACGGTGTATTTGACGTTAAAGAGATGGTCAACAACGATGAGGTTGGCAACGTTGCCGACAGCAATTCTTCCGCGGTCGCTAAGACCGAGAAGGGTTGCGGGGTTGGTCGATGCGAACTTGAACGCCTGACATACCGAAGCGCCGGTGTGCTTGATAATGTTCTGGCAAGGACCGTCGAGGATCATCTTCGAGCCGGCGATCTCACCCGCAAAATCGAAGTTGATATCGGTTGCGCCTTCGTAGAGATCACCGTCCGGGATCGGACCGTGTTCTACGAACGAGTCTGCGATAAGGATGATCTTATCGTCGCCCTTTATCTTTCTGATAAGGCGGAGCATATAGGGGTCAACGTGAATACCCACCTTGTCGCAGATAAGCTCGGTATAGATCGAGTCATTATAAAGCGCGCACTCGTCAACGCAAGCGCTTCTGCACTCGGGATATTTGTGAAGAGTACCTGTTGCGTTCGTATGATGTGTTGCGAGCTTGAGACCGTAAGGCATAATTGCCTCGATATCCTCGGGAGCTGCCTCGGAATGTGCAACCGAGAATACCGCGTTCGGATTTACGCTCTTTGCGTAACGAACGAACTCTATTATGTTCTCTCTTTCGGGAGCAAGGCACCAAACCTTTGCAAGGTCGCCTGCCGCATCTACGATGTCCTTGTAGTTTTCCGCATCAACGGGACCCTTCCAAGGGTTGTTTTCACGGTTACACCCGTAGTTGGGGTTGAGGTACGGGCCTTCCATATAGAAGCCGATAATGTTCTTTGCCTTACCGCTTGCCATTACCTCTTTAAGGTAGGAAATGGCATTAAGGTACTGCTCCTTATTCATATTGTAATAAAGAGCGGGGAGAACGTCGGTTACGCCGTGATGAAGCAGGGTGTCAGACGCTTTTTCGGCATCATCGTTAAAGAACGTTTCACCGTCAGCGTGAGTATGAATGTCGATAAGACCGGGGCCGACGTATGCGCCGTTAACGTCGAGAATTTCAGCGCCATCGGGTATCTTTACCTTTCTTCCGAATTCGACTATCTTGCCGTCATCGACAAGAACGGTTCCGTCGTAAATGTAATGATCTGTCATTACGATAGTTGCGTTTGTGATTGCGAGCATTGTGCCACCTCCTAATATGTATAATTATAACATGAAAGGCGGAATATGTCAATAACTTTACTGACAATAAATCCCCTGGTAGATTATTTGATTATTTCTTTGTATTCACTGATGTCGAATATTTTGATCTCGCCCGAAGAATAACGGTATAGAATGTAGCGCAACGGACGCTTGTCATCGCTCATGAGATTGTTTCTGTAAGTGCCGTTGTTTTCCATTATTCTATATTCAACGTCGAATTCGTATACCGTGATCTGATTCGGCTTGCCCTCGTTGATATAGTTTACGCAGTTGAGGTCTATTACCTCGATTTCATAAAGCTTTTGCATTGTGAAACGGGGCTTTTCACCGTATTCCTTTTTGTAAAGATCGGTAAGGAGAGTATTGTACTTTGCGTGGTCTCCTCTTATTACGGCATCGAAATACTCTCGGAAGAAAACGGCTATCGGTCCCGCGGACTTGTAGTCGTCATCATCTTCAAGAAAGAGGGTAATGTTGTTGGCCGTATAGTGCAAGGATCTGTCCTTTTCGATATACTCTTCATCCTCGAAAATGTTCTCGTTCCAATCGGGGTCGTATAGATACTCCTCCCCGAGCGGAGGATATTCGCGGTATTTGATCTTCTCACCGAAAAGCGATGCAAACCAAGCGCTTTCGACAATCAGGTTAAGAATTAAAAAGAGCGCAGTGAGAACGATAATTGTTGATGCCGTCAGTTTTGCAATACGTTTTTCCTTAGCTTTTTTACCGAGATTACCGTCTCTGTCGGCGTTATTCAATGCCTTTTTGAAATCGGGATAGGAATAAAGCGAACCGACACAAAGTATAGGTGTGCCTTTTTTGAGCGACTCTCCATATGCCTTGCCTACGGCTTCGTCAAAGCTTTCGTTGGCAACGGCATTTTTGCCATTGCTCCTGAATACCTCGGCATATTCCTTAGCATCAAGTGCACGGGGGCTGTCGGGGGTAACCGTGTACACGGTATCCGATACGGTAGAGATCTTAGATGCAATTTTTTCGTAATCCTTGTCCTTGAGAACACCGGAAATTACGTTTATCTTCTTTTTACCAAAGCATTCCTTGACGGTGCGAACCGCGGCATTTACGCCCTCTTCGTTGTGTCCGCCGTCGAAGAAAACAGGGGGATAATCGTTAAGACGCTCAAAGCGTCCCTTCCATTCGGTATCGCTTAAACCCTCGCGGAGATTTTTGTCCGATATCTTATAGCCCTCGCTGCGAAGTATCTCAACGGCTTCAACGACGTTCGCCGCATTTTCAGGCTGATAGGTTCCGATAAGCGAAAGAGAGAGCTTTTTGTAATTCTTGTAGCCGAACGAGCTTCCCTTAAGCGAGATCTTGCCGCAGGTGAGAGCGGAATGATCCTTTTCGTAATACGGACAACCGCGTTCAAGCGCGGTCGCTTTGATAACTTCTCTTGCCGCCTTATCCTTGCCGCCGTAGAGAACGGGGCGCGACGGCTTTATGATGCCCGCCTTTTCATAGGCGATCTTTTCAATGGTATCGCCAAGAAAAGCAACGTGGTCAAGCGCTATTCCGGTAATAACGGAAAGCACGGGAGAGGGAATTATATTAGTCGAATCGAGACGACCGCCCATTCCGCATTCGAGAATTACAATATCTGCGTTTTTCTTCTTGAAATAAACGAATCCGATAGCGGTCAAAACCTCAAATTCCGTCGGCGGATCGGTCATGGAAAGGCAAGCATCCTTGACTTCGTTAACAGTTTCGGCAAGGTCTTCCTTGCTTATCATTTCGCCGTTAAACTGTATGCGTTCTTCGAAAAACTCAATGAACGGAGACGTGAAAAGCCCTGTTTTATACCCTGCCTTACGCAATACGGAATCCAGCATTGCGCAGAAAGAACCCTTACCGTTCGTTCCTGCAACGTGAACGAAGTTAAGGGTCTTTTCAGGATTTCCGAGCTTTTCCATAAGCTCTGTTATTCGATTTAATCCCGGACGGCTTCCTTGCCATTCGGTGCTGTGTATGAATGAAAGTGCTTCTTCGTAGGTCATGTTATTCACCGGTGATCTCGTGTTTAAGACCTTTGTTTTTGAAAAGGATACAAAGGATTATGCTTTCTATCGTTGCAATAACGGTATAGATCGGTATTCTGAAAAGGACGATCAGACCCATTCGGTAGTATATTTGCAGGGCGAGAGTCTTTATCATCATAGAACCGACTATATGCCCCAAAAATACCGCAAGAGCAATTCTGACCTTTGGGAAATGCTTCGTAAAGCAGTACTTGTAAACAACGCCCGCGGTAACGCCGACGTAACAGGCACCGATAGTTATAAGCGGGTTCGGCGCCATTCCCGCGATGACACAGGATATAAGATCGGCACCCATAGCAATAGCTCCGCCAACGATAGGACCGAACGCAAACGCGCCTATAAATATCGGAAGACACTCGACGGTAAGACGCAAAGCACTTTCATTGAATATATACTTCGCAACCGTTGCAAGTATTACGCTTGCGGCGGTGAGCAGACCCGATGCCGTTATAACCTTAGCCGAATAAAGACCTTTGCTAATCTCACTTTTTTTCAAAATAAAAAACCTCCCTTGCATTCTCGCAGCACAGGGAGGAATAAGCTTCCTTGTGTACCAGCGGGATGCGAACTCCGGATCGCAACCGTATGTTTTCGTCCGATGGGCAACTCCCCGTCCCGTCGGCACTTAACGCCCGAAATTCTACTCTGTGTATTATGTATACATAATAACACCAAAAGGGCGCTTTGTCAAGAGTTATGTCGTATTTTGCAAAAATGAAGAAAAACTCCCCGCGGATGAGCGCGGGGAGATACTTTAGCTGAAGTCATCGTTAACGGGCGGGGGAGTACATGTGGGCAGGGGCGCGTCTTCTTTAGCTGATGGCATCCTCATCATAGGGCGGGACCATATCAACTGTGGGCAGGGGCGTGCCTTCCCCTTGTCTTACGGGGCAGAAATACTTATCCTGCATTTCCTTCGTACCGTAAACGTAATCGGGGTTGTAATACTTCCACAGATCCGGATAAATTTCGAGAAATTCTTCTTTATCTATTTCGAAGTAATTTACAAAGTGGATAACGTTGAAATTCTCGGTTCTTGCAAATTTGTTCTCGTACTCCTTGAATTTTTCAGGCGTTACGTACTCAATGAGCCGCCAATCGATCGTGTAATAATGTCTTGTGTGAGAGTTATCGTATTTGTAGGTTACGGATCTTGTTTTCGGCCGATCGTAGTCGGGGTGCACGAACATCTCTACGTTGCCGTAATAAAAATAATCGGCATACCAGACATTCCAGTATTTGTTGACGTTGAAGCTCTCATAAAAATCAGGATTGTATTTATTCTCCTTTACTTCCAAATACCATACCTTCTCGTATTCTTCTCGAGTGATTCCGTAGTAATCTATAAAATCCGGGATTCCCCACTCTTCGGTTTTGTCAAAAATTAAACCTCTTATGTTAAGGTCTTCTACGGTTAAAATTCCGTGCTTAACAAATGCCTCCGCTACAGCTGTTACATCATAGTAAGCACGAATTTGTTTCGAGGTTCCGAAGTGAACCCTTGAATACGGCCCTTCATCATCCCAGAAGACGTCGGGCCCAAAATGATACATGTCATCGTAAAATCCGGGATTCACGGCATAGGAGCGTTGATCAAAGTAAGGAGCTATAAGCTGCATCATGAGTAGGTCATAGCTGTCCGAAAATTCATGCGGGGCTGTTACCTCGATGGGCTCGGTTGTTATCACGGGCGGTTCCGTCGTTGTCGAAACATCATTCTTACCGTTGTTTTTGCATCCCACAAAAAAGCAGGAGCTTATTGTGATAAGGCAAAGTAAAAGAGCTGCTAACTTCATCTGTGTCCTCCTTTGTCAGCGCAGTGTTGAAAATCCCAAAATTTTGTTTGAAGTGTTAATCACGGATAAAAACCTTTCCGTAAAAGTGAATATCATCGTTGAAAAAGTCTATCGGATTAACAAAGTCGTTAATGCCTATTGAACTCGTCTTGCCTTCGTCATTTATGTCGATGTGAAGATGAACTCCGGTGCTATCTCCTGTCGTTCCCATTTTGCCCAGTGCTTGCCCTTTAGTAACGCGAACGTTTTTCCCGCTAATATGTTTTTGAGACAAGTGCATATATCGTATTACGTAATGTTCACCGGTATCGGGATCAACATCGTCGGCTTTGATTATATAGTAGTAGCCCATACTGTCTTCATCATAGGCGTTTGTTATTATTGTTCCGTCGCATACGCTGTAAATTGTGTCGCTTGATGATCCCGGAATGTCTATTCCTTTATGATATCCTGTTTTTAATGTGCCATTTGAATCGTTATACGACCTATGTCCGACGGGAGATGATATGCGGTATCTGCCGTTTACGGGGTATTGCCAATCGAGATTGTAATACATTGAGTCGTAAAAAACAGATAAATAATAATTCGACGATGACACCGCACCATTTGAAGATATCTTAATGTAATGTGTGTCGATGTAGTCCTCGCTCGCATCCCCCCTCGTTACTTTAAAACTGCAAAAATAATTGTAGTTGTACAGACTATCCTCTTCGGGCACAATTAAATTTTTGTCTTTATAGTATATCGATACCGAGTAGGTATAGCCGGAAGGGAATGTAACCATTACTTGTACGCGACCGTGTCGGGGCGGTTGAATCTTATAATAACATCCATATCAGAAGACAAGGTTCCTTGCCTATTTGATTTTCTTCCTTTTTTGTTCCTCCTAATAAATTTTGTGAATATTACCGCATAACAACACTATCATGGGTATTTGTGACAATTACATTATAAACGAATTGCCATAATTTGTCAATATATACAAGCGAATAGTTGGCGCACTATGCGGCTTGTTAACAAAATATTTACAAAATAAATCGAACACCCGTTTGCATTTTTTGCTGTTGTGTGGTATTATGTATGTGTAAAAATGTATTTTTTATTTTGAAAGGAAGTCGCATATATGAGAGCTGCAAAGATCAGTGAAAAGGAAAAGGCTATATACGACTATATCAACGAAACCATAAGCAGAGAGGGATATTCTCCTACGGTGCGCGATATTCAGACGGCGCTTGGGATCAAAAGCACCTCGACGGTTCACGCGTATCTCAACCGCCTTGAAGAAAAGGGAATGATCCGCAAGGATCCCGGAAAGAGCCGTACTCTTAAGACCGCAGGCAGCGGACGTGAGGGCAGAAACACGATGAGAGTGCCGCTTCTCGGCTCTGTAAGAGCGGGCATGCCGATACTCGCAGTCGAAAACTACGAGGGCTATATAGATTATCCGCTTATGAACCATTCTTACGGGGCAAACGAGCTTTTCGCTCTCCGCGTAAAGGGTGAAAGTATGATCGATGCTGGAATTCTCGACGGAGACATCATAATTGTTAAGAAGGAAAGCTGTGCCGATAACGGACAGATCGTCGTTGCGCTCGTCGAGGACAGCGCGACGGTAAAGACCTTCTATAAGGAAAACGGACATTTCCGTCTCCAGCCGGAAAATTCGAGCATGGAGCCGATAATCGTTGACGAGGTGTTTATTCTCGGACGCGTTGTTGCAAACTTCCGCTTTTACTGATACCGAAAGGATTTTTGCCTAAAATTATGGATTTTATTTCTGAAAAAAGGGCGGAGAAGAGGGTAAGACTTCTTATACTTCTTCTGTGCCTTCTGCCGCAGCTTTTGCGTATAATCCTGAGCTGTATTTACGAATACGAGGTCGCGGGCAACCTAATGTATCCGACGCTTGTCGGCGATATTTGCCTTTACGGCGCCGACATTCTCGGTCAGTTCTCGTTCTTCTCGATACTCGGCTCGCTTATATACCTGTCGGCAAGAAACGGCCTTAACGGCGGAGGTGAGCTTGCAATACTGATTATCGGTCTTTATATAGCTTTGTATTTCCTCCAGGGTGCAATTTCAAATACAGCCGTTACCTTTGTGATTTTCGTTTTCTCGGCGGTCATGACTGCGCTCGGAATAATACTTTCCGCAAAAAAGAACAGAGGCGCACACTTGCTCGCGAGCGTTATACTCGCGGTTCCGATAATCGGAGGCATCGTTCAGATATATGCATCAAGTGTTGTTCCGACGGCAGACGATATCGTATTTCTTATTTCCTATGCCGCGATGAACCTTGTGTTTGAGCTTCTTTTTATTCTTGTAGCATGTAGAACGGCAAAGTTTTTGAATGAAAAAATGATAGGCGAGCTTTCGCTTACCGGAAAATTGGTTTCGGCAAAAAATCCGGTGCTTTTGACGATGCTCGTTTTCGATGCACTTTATGTAATCCTGTCACTAATTCAGCCGACGGCGGAAATAGTTGAAAATCTGAGCGAATACGGTCCGCCCGTAAATTCCTCGGAATGGATGTCAATAATAGGTGTATATCTCGAATACCTGATAATCTTCGTTATCGGCTACGCTTCAATGCGTTTTGCCGCAGGGCTTATCGAGGGAGCATATTCTCGCTCGGAGGAAGAATGATGACTTGGGAAGAACTTGAAAACGCCTCTTTAAGCTGTGATAAATGCCCACTTTGGAAAACAAAGACAAATACAGTTTTCGGCGTTGGAAACAAAAAAGCCGACCTCATGTTTGTCGGTGAAGCGCCGGGTGAGAGTGAGGATAAAAGCGGAATACCGTTTGTCGGACGTGCGGGAAAGCTTTTTGATAAGTACCTTGAGGCGCTTGGCATTGAACGAGAGGACGTTTACATTGCAAACATTCTCAAATGCCGTCCGCCGAACAATCGCGATCCGCTTCCCGAGGAGCAGGATACTTGTATCTGCTATTTGCGCGAGCAGGTTCGTCTTATTAAGCCGAAAATGATCGTGTGTCTCGGCAGAATATCGGCTATGAAGCTGATAAAGCCCGATTTTAAGATTACGAAGGAACACGGTATCTTCTTCAAAAGGGGTGCGTTTGAGATCGTGGCTGTGTATCACCCGTCACTGCTTCTGCGCGATCCGTCGAAAAGAGAAGAAATGTATACCGATATGAAAAAGATTAAGCAAAAGCTTGAAGGTATTAAAAATGGAGATTAATCAGCAAATACTTTATAATACTCTTATAAAAATGGTAATACCCGTTATTGCGGGCTTTGTGGTTGCGAAAGCGGGAGTTGTGAAGGGCGACTTCGCAAAGAAGATTTCGACGCTCATACTTTTTGTCTGCCAGCCCTTTATGCTGGTTACCGCTACTTACGGTGCGAAATATTCCGATTCTCTCTTGACAAAAGGACTTATCGCGCTTCTCTGCGGCTTTTTGGCGCATGTTATTATTGCGATCATCGGCTTCAGCGGAACCTCCTTTTTCAAGGATAAAAAGAAGGGAAGGATAATCGAACACTGCATAGTGTTTGGAAACTGCGCTTTCTTTGGCTTCCCTGTGTTGCAGGCGGCGTTCGGCGAAGTAGGACTTTTCTGCGGCGGCTTCTTCATCGTAGCGTTTAATACGGTTCTATGGTCGTACGGTATGCTTATTATCGGACGCGCAAACAAGGAACTGAAGATAAAGCTGACCAAAATCTTTTTCAATGCAGGAACTGTTCCTTGCGTCCTCGGACTGCTCCTTTACGTTCTTAAGGTTCCGACGTACGCTCCCATGTACGACAGTATGAAAATGATAGGGGACTCCTGTACGCCCCTCTCGCTTATACTTGTCGGAATAATGCTCGCAAGAGTTCCGCTTAAGAGTTATATTAAGGAATATCCCGCTTATTACGGAATGGTGCTCAAGCTGTTTTTGGCGCCCATAGTTACAGGCGTGATCATGAAGCTTCTCGGATTTTCCGATTTCTTCACGCTGCTGTCTGCCTTGATGATGGCGCTCCCGACCGCATCAAGCACGGCTATGTTTGCCGAGACTTATGATCTTCGCCCCGATATTGCGGCGCAAAGCGTAGGTGTTTCAACGCTCGTTTCGGTTGTAACTATACCGCCGATAATGGCTCTCGTTCAGAAAATAGTAGAACTCATTTGAGAAAGGAAACAATAAATGAATACGATCAAAAAGCTCCAGTCGATGCTTCCCGAAAAGGTGGATTGCCTTCTCGTAACCTGCGAGAAGAATCAAAGATACCTGACGGGTCTTAACTATACCGACGGATACGTTGTCATCGGAAAAGAAAAAGCGTTTTTGCTTGCGGATTTCAGATATATTGAGGTCGCAAAGCGTTGCGAGAGCGACGATCTTACCGTCATAATGCTCGAAAACGCAAAGCTTACTCTCGGTAACGTATTTGCGGATAACGGTTATAAAAACATCGGTTTTGAGGACGGTGCAATGACCGTAGCCGCTCTTGAAGGACTTAAAAATAAGTTTCCGAACGTGAATTTCGTTCCCTGCGGCGGCCTTGTTGAGGAGATGCGCGTGGCTAAAACCGAAAAAGAGGTTGAAAAGGTAATCAAGGCGCAGAGAATAGCAGAGCAGGCGCTCGACCGTCTAATTGGTCTTATGACGCCCAATATGACCGAGATCGAGGTTGCCCTTGAGCTTGAATACGGAATGAGAAAATTTGGCGCGGAGAAGCCGTCGTTTGATACCATCGCAGTATCGGGCACCGCTTCGTCGCTTCCTCACGGCGAGCCGAGAAATATTAAGCTTGAAAAGGGCTTTTTGACGCTTGACTACGGCGCGCTTTATCAGGGCTACTGCTCCGATATGACGAGAACCGTCGTTATCGGTAAGGCAGACGACGAAATGAAAAAGGTATATAACACCGTGCTTCAAGCACAGCTTGCCGCTCTCGACTACGTTTCGGCAGGCAAAAAGGGCTGTGACTGCGATAAGGTCGCACGCGACATTATCTACGGCGCAGGCTACGAGGGATGCTTCGGACACTCGCTCGGACACGGTGTCGGAATGTTTATTCACGAGAATCCCCGACTTGCGGGAACGTGGGATAAGCCGCTTGAGGCCGGCGCGATTGTGACCGTCGAGCCGGGTATCTATCTTGAAGGCAAATACGGTGTTCGTATTGAGGATATGGTATGGCTCAAGGAAAACGAAAGCATAAACCTCACAAATGCTCCAAAGGAGCTTATCGAGCTTTTCTGACAGTAGCCTAATGAAATTGGGAATATAACTACAATCAGGATATGGCATAAATATACCGCTTATCACGCATGGCATGCAGAGGAAACTGTGGGGGGAATTGCGTTTTTCTATTCACGAGATAATAGAATAAAAGCGTGGTATAATGGAGAATTTTACTCTTTGCAAGAGATATATAATCAGGGCTTTTTAACAAGTGATAATTTAACAGTAATTAACGAGGAGTACGCAAAACACTTTCTCAATGACAGAAGATGACCGTTTTTTCGGCAAAATAAATATAAAACCGCATTAAAGGCTGGAAGTATTTCTATAAAGAATTTGAAAAAAATCTCGAAATTATATTGCATTACGGTGAAAAATAAGTTATAATAATACATTGGTATGAATCGGTCTTACCGATATTCAATTCTGAAAAAGAGGGAATCTATATGTCAGAGAACGTAAGAAGAGTGGGAACGGTATCGAGAGGTATCCGTTGCCCTATTATAAGAAAAGGAGACGATCTTGCGAGAATCGTTGCGGACAGCGTTATTGAGGCTGCTGAATGCGAGGGCTTTGAGCTTCGCGACAAGGATGTTATCTCGGTAACCGAGAGCGTTGTTGCACGCGCACAGGGTAACTATGCGTCGGTACAGGATATTGCCGACGACGTAAAGGCAAAGCTCGGCGGCGGAACAGTCGGCGTTCTTTTCCCGATCCTTTCCCGTAACCGTTTTGCAATATGCCTTAAGGGTATCGCAATGGGCGCTAAGAAGATCGTTCTTATGCTCAGCTACCCCTCCGACGAGGTCGGAAATTCCCTTATGGATATGGACATGCTCGACGAGTCGGGCGTTAACCCCTATTCTGATCTGCTCACTCTTGAGCGCTACCGTGAGCTTTTCGGCGAAAATCCGCTTGAATTTACGGGCGTTGACTACGTTGCTTACTACGAGCAGCTTATCAAGGACTGCGGAGCTGAGGCGGAGATCATCTTCGGTAACCGCCCCGAAATGATACTTCCTTACGCAGATAATGTCATTAACTGTGATATCCACTCCCGCGCAAGAACCAAGCGTATTCTCCGTGCAGGCGGCGCAAAGGTCGTTTGCGGTCTTGACGATATACTTACCGCGCCCGTAAACGGTAGCGGTTATAACGAAAACTACGGCCTTCTCGGCTCAAATAAGAGCACCGAGAATCAGATCAAGCTCTTCCCGCGCAATTGCCGCCCCGTTGTTGATAACATTCAGAAATACGTTCTTGAAGCAACCGGCAAGCATGTCGAGGTAATGATCTACGGCGACGGCGCCTTTAAGGATCCACGCGGAAAGATCTGGGAGCTTGCAGACCCCGTTGTTTCTCCTGCATTCACCGACGGACTTATCGGCACGCCGAACGAGCTTAAGCTCAAGTACCTTGCCGATAACGACTTCAAGGATCTCTCGGGCGAGGAGCTTAGAAAGGCGATCTCCGACAGCATCAAGAAGAAGGACGGATCGTCCCTTGTTGGTAATATGGCGGCACAGGGAACGACACCCCGTCAGCTCACCGACCTTATTGGATCGCTTTGCGACCTTACATCAGGCTCGGGTGACAAGGGAACTCCCGTTGTTCTCGTTCAGGGATATTTCGATAACTATACGAACTAAAATCAAAAGGAGAACCGAACGGTTCTCCTTTTTTACTCCTTAACGACGGGATCCTTCATCTTTACGATTATAAGATCCTCTCCGATATGTTCAATGCAAGCCCAGGGTATCTTTATGCTCGGCGCTTTGGAAAACAGCCCGCTCTCCCCCGGAATTATGATAGATACGAGCCGCGCGTCGCAAATGTCAAGCTCAATGTCGGAGACGTATCCGAGACGTTTTCCGCTCGTTATATTTATAACCTCTTTGTTTTTGAGTTCAGTAAGAAAACAGTCCATATTTTTCTCCTCGTTTCTTTTTTTCAATATTATGCCGCGTCAGATATTTTAATGCCTTGTCATATAAGAAAAAGCGGCAGCATAATATTGAACAAAAAGAGGCAGAACGGCACCGCCGTCGCTTACGAGAGAAAGGTATTATAAGATGATGAATTCAAGCATTTACCGCGATATTGCCGAGCGCACGGGAGGAAATATCTATATAGGTGTCGTCGGGCCTGTGCGAACGGGAAAATCGACATTTATCAAGCGTTTCATGGAAAATCTCGTGCTTCCGAATATCGAAAATAACTTTGACAGGGAACGTGCGCGTGACGAAATGCCGCAGAGCGCGGCGGGAAAGACGGTTATGACGGCAGAACCGAAGTTTATTCCCGATGAGGCGGTCGAGATCGTGCTTTCCGATAACGCACGCCTTTCGGTACGAATGGTCGACTGTGTCGGTTACATCGTCCCCGAGGCGATGGGTCATATCGAAAACGGTGGCCCCCGAATGGTTAGCACTCCTTGGAGAGAAGAGCCGATGCCATTTACCGAGGCAGCCGAATACGGCACACGCAAGGTCATAACCGACCACTCAACGATAGGTGTCGTTGTTACTACCGACGGAACTATCGGAGAGATAGGCAGACAGAATTATGTTGAAGCTGAAAAGAGGATAGTAAACGAGCTTAAAGAAATGGGTAAGCCGTTTGCCGTCATTATGAACTCGGCAGATCCGTCACGGGAGGAAAGCATACGTCTTGCGACCGAAATTGAAAAGGAATACGGAGTCCCGGTTGCACTCGTTAACTGCCTTGAGCTTAACAGCGAGGACATCAAGCACATTCTCGAAATGATACTTATGGAATTTCCAATTAGACAGATATCGGTAGATATCCCGCTTTGGCTCTGTGCGCTCGGCGACGATCATCCTATTTACGTTTCGGTTAAGGACAGCGTCCTCGCAGCAGCTTCCGAAATACGGAAGATCGCCGACGTAAAGGGCGCTTTTGACGGTCTTATCGAAAACGAATATATCGAAAGCGGTGTTATTACCGAGATTAATCTCGGAACAGGGGATGCGCGCCTCAACGTCCGTATGCCGCAGGAGCTTTATTATAAGACTCTCGGGGATATGACGGGATTTGAGATTACGGGCGAGGAAACACTTGTAGGACTTCTCCGCGAGCTTTCGGAAATGAAGAAGAAGTACGATAAGATCGCCTCGGCGCTTGAAGACGTGAACGAAAGCGGATACGGTATCGTTACTCCCGACCTCAGTGAGTTAACACTCGACGAGCCTGAGATCGTCAAGCAAAACGGCGGCTACGGCGTAAAGCTGAAAGCCGGCGGCCCGTCGATACACATGATAAAGGCGCGTATCGAGACCGAGATCAATCCGATAGTCGGAACAGAAGCTCAGTCCGAGGAGCTTGTGAAGAGAATGACTGATGAGTATAAGGAGGATCCGAGCAGGATCTGGGAGTCGAATATTTTTGGCAAGACCTTACACGAACTCGTGAGCGACGGGCTTACTTCAAAGCTCGAGCATATGCCGCCTGAGGCGCGCGAGCGACTCAGCGAAACACTCGAAAAAGTAATAAACGAGGGAAGCGGCGGGCTTATCTGCATTATTCTCTAATACAATACAAACTCGAGGGCGAGCCTTGCGACACCTTACTTAAGCTTGATGGCTTTACAAAGGGCTTCGTGACCGTTAACGGCTTCAACCTCGGCAGATACCGGAAGGTCGGTCCGCAGAAGACCCTCTACGTTCCCGCTCCCATGCTCAAAGAGGGAAAAACGAGATCATCGTATTCGAGAACGATGCTACCGCTACTCTCCATATCGAATTTACCGACGTTCACGATCTCGGCAGTTAATCAATTAACGAAAAGCCCGCATTTGCGGGTTTTTTGTTTGAAAACTTCGTAATCATGGCTTGTGTCGAAAATTGGCACAAAAAACCATCTTTAGATAAAATAAAAGTGGTAAAAAGGGAACAAATAACGGCTTTTTTAAAAAAACTTATTGACTTATTCCATTATCTGGTTTATAATAGTAGGGTGAAAACTTTTGTTTTCTCCTTGCCGCCGAAATCATAGCGGCGGTCTTATGTCCATAAGGAGGTGTAAAAAATGGAAAAGAACAACATGTCTTACGAAGTCCTGTTCGTAGTTGATCTTACCCCCGGCGAGGAGGGCGTTAAAGCTCTTATCGAGAAGTTCACTTCTCTCATCGCCGCTAACGGCACCGTTAACGAGGTTAACGAGTGGGGCAAGCGTCGTCTCGCTTACCCGATCAACGATATGAACGACGGTTACTACGTGCTTGTTAATTTCTCCGCTCCCACGGATTTCCCCGCAGAGCTTGAGAGAATTTTCAGCATCACAGACGGTATTCTCCGTTCTATGGTAATCGCTAAGGAAGCATAATTTGGAGGTATATCATGGCAAGCTTGAATCTTAATAAGGTTGTCTTGGCAGGTCATCTTGCAGCAGATCCCGAAATGAGACAGACGCAGAGCGGTATTCCCGTATGCTCTTTCCGTGTAGGTGTTTCCCGCAGATATCAGCCTAAGACCAGCGAAGGTCAGTCACAGTCGGTTGCAGACTTCATCACCGTTGTCGCATGGCGTCAGCAGGCGGAGTTTGTTTCCCGCTATTTCCGTAAGGGTAGCTCTATTTGTGTCACCGGCTCTATTCAGATACGCCAGTGGACTGATAAGCACGACCAGAAGAGATATGACCTTGAGATCGTAGCAGACGACGTTATGTTCGTCGATTCCAAGGGCGATAGCACCGGCGATCAGGGCGGATTCGGCGCTTCCTACAATGCCACGGGCTATGCTCCCTCTTTCTCTTCTCAGACAGAGTCAGCTCCTAAATTCGAGGAGATGTCGAACGACGACGACCTGCCCTTCTGAGAGCACAGTTTAATTTTAACAGGAGGAATGTAAGATGGATAACAATCAGGCACCGCAGACGCAGAAGCCCTTCCGTCAGAACAAGAGACACAAGAAGGTCTGCCAGTTCTGCGCTGATAAGATCGACCATGTCGATTACAAAGACGTAAGCAGATTAAGAAAGTGCGTAAGTGAGCGTTCCAAGATCCTTCCCAGAAGAGTCACCGGAACCTGCGCTTATCACCAGCGTCAGCTTACTATCGCAATTAAGAGAGCACGCCACATGGCGCTCATCCCTTATATCAGCGACTAACAATTGAAAAGATGAGGGCTGACGCGGTTTCGCGTCAGCCCTCACGAAGTCTTTGGGGGTAATTTTTACCCACAACATTTAGAAAACAAGTAATATTTTTTCCAAAATAGCGCATCAAATTACCAATAATTGGCATATAATAGTAGTGATTAATCAGAAAGGCAGAGGGGTATTCCCCCCGAAGTTATGTTACTTAATAATATGAAAATCAGACTGTTCACAGCGTTTTTGGCGGTGCTTATGCTCCTTCCGTCTTGCGCTATGAACGTGTCAAAAGATAAAGTACCGCTCAAAACGGAAAATATAGAATGCGGTGCTGTTACCGAGGACGACGACGTACACGATAAGCTTCAGCTTCCCGTTATAATTGGGCGCCCGCAAAGGCCGAAAGGGAATAAGAATGACGTTACCGTTGACGTAAGCCGTCCCGAAGTCGGCTCGTCGGGCGCGACGACCGAAAAGGCATTTGTTCCGTACGACGTTCCGCTTACCATTGAGCAGCAGAAGATAGTTGAAAAAATAGCGGAAAGATTCTATATCAGCGAGGAGCTCATATTCGGAGTAATGTGGGTTGAGTCTAAATATAACGTAAACGCAATCGGTAAAAACGCAAATTACCTTGGAATAATGCAGATATCGAAGTCTAATCTGAAGATCCTCAAGAAGTACTGCGGCGTTACGAATCTTATGGATTTTGAGCAGAACGTAATTGCGGGATCGTATTATCTCCGTACCTACCTTACACGTTACAATGATAATAAACACATCAGTCTCCTCTATTACCACGGTGGCTATAAGTATGCGAATCGACTGATTGCAAACGGTCAGTATGAGGACAGCTATTCAAGAGCCGTTATCAGAGAAATGAACCGAATTGTTGAAGCAAGAAGAAAGCTCGCAAATGAAATGGGAGTTAAGCTTTACGGCGGCTTCTACGAGGACTATACCTGATATGAATGAAATCCCCGAAAAGCAATGCTTTTCGGGGATTAATTTATTATTTTCTCTTTTTGACGTGAATATGGCAAAGGCGCTCGTATTCGTCAAAGTCAATTTCTCGCATTATGTTGTCGAGCTCGTCATCACCCATGGCAGTAGTTCTGCCTTCCTCATACTCGCGGTCGATCACTTCCTTTATTTTCGCGATAAAGGGAGCTTTTTTGTCGATCTTGTCATCGTCGTTGAGACGGAAGTAACCGTTGATCCAGAACGCTATTCCCGCAAGTCCCGAGTGCTTGTCAACGGATACCGTAGCAGGACGGCCGAGGATCTTTTCGGTATCGAAGATGTTGTATATCTCCTGATCCTTAAGAAGTCCGTCAGCATGGATTCCGGCTCTGGTCATATTAAAGTTACGTCCGACAAATGGGGTCTTCGGCGGTATCTCGTATCCGATGTCCTGCTCAAAGTAGTTTGCGATCTCGGTGATGACCGAAAGATCCATTCCGTCAGTAGTTCCGCGCAGAGATGCGTATTCGATAGCCATTGCTTCAAGCGGGCAGTTACCTGTACGCTCACCGATGCCGAGAAGAGCACAGTTGATACCCGAGCATCCGTAGAGCCAAGCAGTTGAAGCGTTTGTTACGACCTTGTAGAAGTCATTGTGTCCGTGCCATTCAAGAAGCTCGCTCGGAACGCCCGCGTAATGCTGAAGGCCGTATATGATTCCCGGAACGCTTCTCGGAAGCGCGGCACCGGGATAGGAAACACCGAAGCCCATCGTATCGCAAGCACGGATCTTTATCGGCACGCCGCTTTCCTCGCTCAGGCGGGTAAGCGCCTCAGCAAAGGGAACGACGAATCCGTAATAGTCGGCACGGGTTATATCCTCAAAATGGCAACGGGGGCGTATGCCCTTATCAAGCACGCTCTTGACGATCCCAAGGTACTTGTCCATTGCTTTTGCACGGGTAAGTCCCATTTTATTGTAAATATGATAGTCGGAGCAAGAAACAAGCACTCCCGTTTCCTTGATTCCGATAGACTTAACAAGCTCAAAATCCTTTTCGCTTGCTCTTATCCATGAGGTGACCTCGGGAAAATCGTAGCCGAGGGCAAGACATTCCTCAACAGCGCGGCGGTCCTTTTCGGAATAAACGAAAAATTCGCTCTGGCGGATAAGTCCCTTAGGTCCGCCGAGACGGTGAAGCATCTTGAAGATATCAACGATTTGTCTTACCGAAAAGGGCGATGTAGACTGCTGACCGTCGCGGAAGGTCGTATCGGTTATCCATATATTTTCGGGCATATTGATAGGCACGAAGCGATGGTTAAAGGAAACCTTCGGAATACTCTCGTAGTCGAAAAGATGACGGTAGAGATTGGGGGATTCTCTATCCTGAAGCTGATATTTATATGAAGACTGCTCGAGAAGATTCGTCGCGGACGAAAATTCGAGCTTCTGTGATGATGAGGATACTCTCTTATCTTGCATTTTTGCCTCCGCAAATTGTCATTATTTTTGCTGTTTTTACTAAATATAAAGCGATTATACCACAGATAATGAATTATTGCAATAGCTTTCTTGCAAAAAATTAAATTATTCCGAGATTCATAGATATATATGCAAGGATAGGACAAATGAGGGCGGAAACGGCTCTTCCGAGAATATACTTTTGCGATGGAATACTTCCGTCAGCAACTGAAAGTGACTGAAATATCATTGAAAGACCCGACCAACCGATAGCACTTGAGGAAAGAATAAAGGTGAGGTCGGGCGGAAAGCGCCCCGAAATATATTGAAGCCCGGACGCAAGCTCTAAAAAAGGGCAGATAAACAGCTTGATATTTTCCCGAATCGGCAAAGAAACGAGTATTCCCGAAAGAGCAGAAAAGAATATAACGCTTCCGCAGACCGACAGCATATTTGTTGCAGCGTCGCGTATCGAGGATGCGACGGCGGTCGAAATACTTTCGGCTTTTAAGGTTTCTCGCTTTATAGTTACGCTGCCCGTCTTTTTCGGGCGAAGAAATGCGGCAGTCAGCATAATAGAAATAATTTGAAAACCGAACAGTGCGATTCCGCGCCGACCGCTTCCCAGAAACCCGATTCCGACGACGGAGTAAATAAACCCGAAAGAAACCACTGACGAAAGAAGCAACGCTCCGGACTTTTCATTATCACTTTCGTTTTCACTTGCAAGGCTTTTTACCGCCATGGCACCCGTTGGAGCAGAGCCGAGAATACCGATAAAAAATGAAATGATGTATTTACCGTCAATGCCGAATAACGGTGTAAAGATTTTGTTTCCAATTCTGCCGAGAGCGTTAAACACGCCCGAACGAATTGCGATTCCCGTCAGAACCATCATCGGAAAGAGAGTCGGTACGAGCACTCCTCCGCAGAGCTTCATTCCGTCAAGAGCCGAGTGCGCCGCAACGTCTGAAAAGACGGTAAAGAAAAATATAAATACAATTGTTATGTATCCGAAAAGCGACCTGTGCTTGACCATGAATTATGCTCCCGTTATCTGCATATTTTATTATACTATATAATTTTCAGGCGGGAGATATTCTGATGAAGCTAAAAAAACGCTTACTGCAGCTTGCCGATCTGCCCGAGGACTCGCTCGGCGGCAGTTATATTGAGATAGTGTCAAATTCGACTGTAAAGGTGAACGGTTGCCGAAGGATAGTCGAATATTCGTCCGACAAGGTGATTCTTTCTATGAAGGAATACGATCTTACGGTGGTAGGGCGCGAGCTTACGCTTTCATCCTACGGAGAAAATACTGCCGCTGTTTCGGGACAGATATTATCAGTTAAGCTCGGAGGTGAAATATGTTAAAGAGAATACTCGCATTTTTTACAGGTCATAGACGCATTTCCTGTCCCAAAAAGACGTTTACGAATATAGTAACACTTATGGCAAAAAGCGGTATAAAATACGCCGATACAAGAGAAAAGGACGGCAGGGTTTCCTTTTCCGTCACCGAGCTTGAATACAAGAAGCTGATACGGTTGATCGACCCCAGCGTATTCCGTCAACAGGAAAGAAAGGGACTTCCGTATTTTCTGTACCGATACCGCCGCCGTTACGGTCTGATTGTAGGAATCATAATTTTTCTTTTGCTCACAAAAATGTCGACCGGCTACGTATGGGATATTACAGTTGACGGTAACGAAAGCATTTCGGACTCCGAGGTCATAAACACCCTTGACAAGCTCGGATTTTCGGTCGGAAGCCATATTCCCGATATTGATTTTTACGATATTTGCCATCAGTTTGTTCTTGAAAATGAAAACGTTGCGTGGATATCTGTGAATATGGAGGGTACGTCCGCCCGTGTCAAGCTGATCGAACGCGACAAAAAGGGTGAGGACGGTGATAACGGAACTCCGTCAAATATCGTCGCTGTATCAGACGGAATAGTCGTGCGCACTGAAACTATTGACGGTGAGGTTTGTGTCAAGGCGGGAGATCCCGTCACCGAGGGACAGTTGCTCATTAGCGGTGTCGTTGAAATCGGGCAGGGAATCGACACGGGAAGATTTATGTTGACGCGCGCAAAGGGAAGCGTTTATGCGCTCACAAAACGCTATTTTTCGGTCAGCGTTCCGCTAAACGGTGTCAAAAAAACAGTAACAGACAGAATTTTGGCAAAAAAGACGCTTATTTTCTTCGGAAAATCGATTAAACTTAAAGAAAACAGTAGCATTTTAGGTAAAGAGTGTGATATAATAAAAGAAAGCAAACGCGTCGTACTTTTTGAAGATCTTGGCGAAAGCTGGCATATACCTCTTCCCGTGACGGTAGTAACGAAATATGCACTTGTGACAGAGGAGATCCCGTTTTCTTATACAGAGGCTGAAGCACTCAAGATCGCCGAAAAGGAAATGGCACTTCTTTACGAATCCGCGATGAGCGGTGCAGAGCTTATGAGCAAGAACGTGGAAAGTGTGCTTGAAGACGGGGTGCTTAAATTGAATTGGGAAGTTGAATGTATAATTGACATCGGACGCGAAACTCCGATAGGACTTGTATAGAGGTTAAAATGGCAGAAAAAACTGTAAAAACAGACAGTATAGAGCAGACCGCGATGCTTTTTGGCGGTCTTGACTGTAATGCGAAAAGAATAGAGGAGAGCTTTGGTGTACGTCTTGCAACGCGTGATAGCGAGATCGCGGGCGGAAGCGTAATTGCCGTGACGGGAAGCGACGAGGCGGCGGTTTACAGCGCCGCTGAGGCGCTTAAATATCTTCAGAAGATCGCCTCGCTCAATAACAATATAACCTCGCAGAACGTCGATTACGTTATCTCGATGGTACGCGACGGTAAAAACGAGGAGCTTGCCGGCTTCGACGGCGACTGCATCTGCATTACAACGCGCGGAAAGCCGATAAAGGCGAAGACCGTCGGTCAGAGCAGATACGTTGATCTGATAAAGAAAAACACAATTGTAATGGGCATAGGCCCCGCAGGAACGGGTAAGACGTTTCTCGCAGTCGCGATGGCGGTGAAGGCGCTTCGCGCAAAGCAGGTAAGCAGGATCATTCTCACTCGTCCCGCCGTCGAGGCGGGAGAAAAGCTCGGATATCTTCCGGGTGATTTGCAGAACAAGATTGATCCGTATCTCCGTCCTCTATACGACGCGCTTTTTGAAATGCTCGGCTCGGAGAATTATCAGAGAAACGTCGAAAAGGGCGTAATTGAGATCGCGCCGCTTGCCTATATGCGAGGCAGAACGCTTGACGATTCGTTCATCATTCTCGACGAGGCGCAGAATACTACGCCCGAGCAGATGAAAATGTTTTTGACCCGACTCGGTTCAAATTCAAAGGCGATAGTAACGGGAGATATTACGCAGACTGACTTGCCGCGGGGAATGAAAAGCGGCCTTGTTGAGGCAATTCACGTCCTCGATGGGATAGACGATATAGCGATACACCATTTTACCGAACGTGACGTAGTAAGACACCGTCTCGTTCAACAGATAATTCTCGCATACGAAAAGTACGATAAAGAAAGACAGGAAAAGATGAATGAGCGCCAAAGCGGACGTTTTTACAAGAAATGAACAAAAAATCGAGACGGTAACTCCGTCGCTTCGAGCCCTGACGCGCCGTGCGGTAAAGGCGGCACTTGAATATGAAAAGGTCGGCTTTGTCCCCGAGGTCTCTGTCACCTTTACCGATAACGAGGGAATAAGAGAGCTGAATGCCGCCCACAGAAATATCGACCGCCCGACAGACGTGCTTTCCTTTCCGCTTTTTGAAAAGAAAGAGCTGGCGGACGCAAGCGACGGTGACGCGCTCGGTGACATCGTGATCTCGCTTGAAAAGGCAAGAGAGCAGGCAAACGAGTACGGACACTCTTTTGAGCGCGAGGTCGCGTTTCTAACGGTTCATTCAATGCTTCACCTGCTCGGCTACGATCACGAAATATCGGAAGCCGACGAAAAAGAGATGTTTTTCCGTCAGGAAGAAATTCTTAAAACTATGGGACTATTAAGATAAGGAAAAAATTATGAGAACAGGATTTATAGCAATACTCGGACGCCCTAACGTCGGAAAATCAACGCTTCTTAACGCAATGCTCGGTGAGAAGATCGCAATCGTATCAAAGAAGCCGCAGAC
>JAZNTT010000047.1:0-57913 GCA_045591885.1 Eubacteriales bacterium
GGTGAAAAAATCGACCTGACAGGGTGATGACGACGGGATCAGGTCGTTTACACCGACGGTGACCGAGCGAAGCGGTGCGGAAAAATGATGCTTTTCGAGCGTTAGGGCAAAGGCGCGCTTGGCGATCACGGAATAGCTGTCTGTCGGCATATCGAGGCGGCACTGATACTGACGTGTTTGAAGATTACAGTCACGAAGCGCAATGTTGACCGAGCACGCTTTTCTTTTTAGCGCGAGAAGCCGATGTCCAAGCTCCTCGCAAAGCGCGAGCATAACGGTCTTTATCTCCTCGCGTGTGCAAAGATCACGCGCGGCTGTTGTGCCGTGGCTCATGCTCTTTATCGGCTCGGCGTTTTCCTCGGAAATTACGGGCGAGACGTCTCTGCCGTTAGCGATTTCGATAAGTGAAAGTCCATTTTTGCCGAGCGCACTTTTCAGCATCGGCGGATAAGCGTTTGCGATCTGCCCGATCGTGTGAATACCGAATCGCGCAAGCGCGGCGCTTGTCGCGGGGCCTACGCCCATAAGATCGGAGGCGGGCAGATGCCAGATTTTTTCTCTGAACGATTCGTAGGGAATGACCGTCACGGCATCGGGCTTTTTCATATCCGAGCCAAGCTTTGCGAACATTTTGTTGAACGAAACGCCAACCGAGATCGTAAGTCCAAGCTCCTTTTTTATGCGCTCTCGAACCGTGTTTGCAATAGTCTCGCCGTCACCGAAAAGCGCGTGGCTTCCTGTCACGTCAAGCCAACATTCATCAGCGCCGAAAGGCTCAACAAGGTCGGTATAGGAAAGATATATCTCCTTTGCCAAGCGCGAAAAATACATATATTCGTCGTAATGCGGCTCGGCAATTATCAGATCGGGGCATTTCTGCTTCGCGCGAACGACGGGCTCGCCGGTCACGATTCCGTATTTTTTTGCGACGTAATTTTTTGCAAGCACTATCCCGTGCCGCTCTTCAATGCTTCCGCATACCGCGACGGGCAGCGAAAAAAGCCGAGGGTCCTTTCGACACTCGACGGATGCGAAAAAGTTGTTCATATCGCAGTGCAAAACGGTTCTCATCAAAAACATCACCCCCCACATACCCGATTATAACACGAACGGGTGTTCTTTGTCAATACGAAATCAAACATTTGTTCGGTAATATCTGGTAATAACGGAGAGTAAAGCCAATGAAGTGAAAACAGCAAAATAAGACACATAAGAAGCAAAATAGATTATTGACAAGGCGGCACTTCTTGGCGTTTCGATGCTCGGCCACGATATAACGGGCGGGCAAAGTGGCGTTAAAAACGGAATCGGATACGCTTGCCTTCCCCCTCGCTGCCATAAAAAAAAGACGGGTCACGCCGTCTGTCAATTTTATTTATTCGCGCTGTCGATGCTCTTTCCGAACACGAAAAATCTGTCGAAAAGATACTCGGAGACGAAATTGATAAGCATCGTCATTATAAGAACGACGTAACCGTTCCAGCCGACCTCGGAACCGGTAAGCATAGCTGTCCACCAGGTCGAAAGGGGAGTGAATACAAGATAAAATCCCGCGACCTTCAGCATCGCGATCGGTACGTTACTTGCCGAGCAGAAGGTGAATTTGCGGTTGAGGGTAAAGTTCCAAAGCACCGAAAGAACGAGCGAAAGCAGGTGTGCAATCCATTCCTTAAAATGAAAAAGATCGAAAAACACCGCGTACGATGCGAGCTCTATTGCGCCCGCACTTATCGAAAAGAGGACGAACTTTACTGTTCTTAAAAGCTCTTTTTTCTTATCGCTCATCGGCTTTTCTCCGTGAATTTCTTTATCGCGTCAAGCGTTTCAGGACTGATAACGTGCTCGATCTTGCAGGCGTCGTCGGATGCGACCTCGGCGCTGACGCCAAGCCCGACAAGGAATTCTGCGAGGACCGTATGACGCTCAAAAACATTCTTCGCCCTTTCCTCGCCCATCTCGGTAAGTATCAGATTTCCGACGCCGTCAACGGTAAGGTAACCGCCCTTTTTGAGCAGA
This sequence comes from Eubacteriales bacterium, assembly GCA_045591885.1. GTDB lineage: Bacteria > Bacillota > Clostridia > Oscillospirales > CAG-272 > Colimorpha_A. Next base: position 2,017 of record JAZNTT010000047.1, read on the forward strand.
CCCACAGCACGGCTTACGCTCGGCTTGCTGTAGCCCATCTCCTCGGCAACGTCGATGCTTCGCACCGCGCCCTTTTGGGAGAGGACGTATATTGTTTCGAGATACATCTCGGCAGATTCGTGAAGATTCATAAAAAACTCCTTGAGTCGTTCTTAACTAATTTTATCATATAATTAAAAAATTTGCAATAAAAATATAAAAAACCACTTGACAAATGGGGATCAAGGTGCTAAAATATACCACGGTTAGCGGATGCTAACTGACGTAAAACGTCAATAAGGAGCAAAAAATGACACTCAAACAGGCAGAAGAGGGAATTGAATATATCGTAAAAGCCATCGAAACCGACGATGAGGAGCTTAACGCGTTCCTTTTCACGCTCGGCTGTTACGCAGGCGAGCCGATAACGGTCATCTCACGTCGCAAGAGCGGACTTACGGTGTCGATCAAGGACGGCAGATACAGTATTGATCCCCAGCTTGCCGACGCGATCATAATTTAAAAAAGCAGAGCGGCGCTCTGCTGATTATTTTCGCCCATCAGTTAGCAACGGCTAACCGACTAAAAGAATTAAAGTTATCCGAACAGGAGTAAAATAAATGAGAATAGCATTAGCAGGAAATCCGAACAGCGGAAAGACCACTATGTATAATGCCCTGACGGGCAGAAGCGAAAAGGTCGGAAACTGGGCGGGAGTCACAGTCGACAAAAAGGAGCACGCGGTAAAGGGCGCATACGGAGAAAACGTTATCGCAGTCGACCTTCCGGGCGCATACTCGATGTCGCCCTTCACGAGCGAGGAGTCGGTAACGAGCGAGTACGTTAAGAACGAAAACCCCGATGCGATAATCAATATCGTCGATGCGACTAACCTCAGCAGAAGCTTGTTCTTCACAACACAGCTCCTTGAGCTTGGGATTCCCGTCGTCGTCGCGCTCAATAAGACCGATGCTAATAAGAAAAAGCACAATAAGATAGACGCCTCTAAGCTGAGCGAAAAGCTCGGATGCCCCGTAATTGAAACCGTTTCGACAACGGGCGAGGGACTTAAGGAGGTCGTATCCACTGCAGTAGCTTCTGTCGGCAAGGGACAGACCGCGCCTTATGTGGGAGCAAATGCGACCGATAAGAAATCGTCCGAAGAAGAGGATAAGCGCCGCTATAAGTTCGTAAATTCGATAGTCAAGGAAGTCGAAAGCAGAAAAACGCTTACGAAGAACAAGAACTATCAGGATAAGATAGACGCAGTACTTACCAATAAATGGCTCGGGATCCCGATTTTTGCAGTCGTAATGTTTGCTGTGTTCTGGATATCACAGGCAGGACCGGGCGTCTGGATCGCAGACTGGCTCGTCGGACTCCTTGAAAAGGGACAGGGCGCGCTCGGCAATCTTATGCTCGAGCACGACGTTGCCCCACTTCTCTACGAGCTTCTCGTTAACGGCGTTATCGGCGGAGTTATCGCCGTTATCGGCTTCCTCCCCCTCGTAATGATAATGTATTTTCTTCTCGCACTCCTTGAGGACTGCGGATATATGGCAAGAGTTTCCGTCGTGCTTGACCCGATCTTCAAAAAGGTCGGCTTGAGCGGAAAATCGGTCATTCCCTTTGTTATCGGAACTGGATGCGCGATCCCCGGCGTTATGGCTTGCCGCACTATAAGAGATGAAAGAGAACGCCGTGCGACCGCGATGCTCGCACCCTTTATGCCCTGCGGTGCGAAGCTTCCAATAATCGCGGCATTTGCAGGCGCGTTCTTCAAGGGCTCCTCGTGGGTTGGACCGCTTATGTACTTTATGGGCATCGTCGTAATACTTATCGGCGCGCTTATCGTGAACGGTATCACGGGCGCGAAGAGAAAGTCCTTCTTCATAATCGAGCTTCCCGAGTATAAAGCACCCTCGTTTTGGGGCGCGATCAAGAGCATGTGTCAGCGCGGCTGGTCCTTCGTCGTCAAGGCGGCAACCATTATTCTGCTTTGCAATACCGCAGTACAGATAATGCAGACCTTTACCTGGTCGTTCAAGGTGGCAACGGAAGCAAACGATTCGATCCTTGCTTCAATAGGCGGACCGTTCGCATACCTGCTCGTCCCCGTTATCGGCTTCCACGCATGGCAGATGGCGGCAGCGGCGATAACCGGCTTTATAGCTAAGGAAAACGTAGTCGGAACCCTCGCGGTATGCTTCGCAATCTCTGACGTTGCAACCGAGCTTCCCGGCGCAAGCCCCGAGCTTACGACGGTTGCGGCACTCGCTTATCTGATGTTCAACCTCTTCACACCGCCTTGCTTCGCGGCAATCGGCGCGATGAACTCCGAAATGAAGAGCGCGAAATGGCTCTTCGGCGGTATCGCGCTTCAGATCGCATTTGGATATACGATCGGCTACCTCGTTTATACCGTTGGAACGCTTATAGTTTCCCCCGTATCGCTCGCAATCACACCAGCGATCATCGGCGGAATTGCCGTAATGACGTTTGCGGTGATCATAACGGCGCTCATAATAAGAGCGAGGAAAAAGGCATGATTAACGTAATTGTAATTTCGGTTATCGTCATTATCATTCTCGGCGCATTGTTCTACATAGTAAGAGAAAAGAAAAAAGGACGTAAGTGTATCGGTTGCCCGCATTCGGGCGAATGCTCAAAAAAGAACTGTCACTGAAAACAGGCGGACGTTGTCCGCCTGTTTTTATGCAGTAAGCAAAATCCCCAAAACATTACCTGCTATGATAATAAATTTTTTCGCCTCCCTTATTGATTTTAGTTCGTTAATATGATATACTATGTTATAATGAGAATTTTTTTGATATGTGAGGAAAAAACAATGGTAGAAGAAACACTCCGTTACCTGACAGAATGTGATCCCGAGGTCGGAAAGGCAATAGAAGCCGAGTTTGAGCGTCAGTGCGACGGCATCGAGCTTATCGCATCTGAAAACTTCGTTTCGCCCGCAGTAATGGCGGCGGCAGGAACCATTCTTACTAATAAATACGCAGAGGGCTATCCGGGAAAGCGTTACTACGGCGGCTGTGAAAAGGTCGACGTTGTCGAGGACATCGCGCGTGAACGCGCAAAGAAGCTCTTCGGCGCAGAGCACGCAAACGTTCAGCCGCATAGCGGTTCGCAGGCGAATACCGCGGTATACGTAGCGCTTCTTCAGGCAGGAGATACCGTTATGGGTATGTCGCTTGCGGACGGCGGACACCTCACACACGGAAGCCCCGTAAACATTTCGGGTCTTTACTATAATTTCGTTTCCTACGGCGTTGACCCCGTAACTCACCTTATCGATTACGATAAGCTCGAGCAGCAGGCAATGGAAGTCAAGCCGAAGCTCATCGTCGCAGGCGCGTCGGCATATCCCCGCGTTATCGACTTTGAGAGAATGGCTGAGATCGCAAAGAAGTGCGGAGCGTACCTGATGGTAGATATGGCTCATATCGCAGGACTTGTAGCGGCAGGACTTCATCCGAACCCCGTTCCTTACGCTGATGTCGTAACGACGACCACTCACAAAACGCTTCGCGGTCCGCGCGGAGGACTTATCCTCTGCCGCGAGGAGCTTGCGAAGAAGATAGATAAGGCGATCTTCCCCGGAATCCAGGGCGGTCCGCTTCTCCACATTATCGCTGCTAAGGCAGTCTGCTTCGGCGAGGCGCTCAAGCCCGAGTTCAAGCAGTATCAGGAGCAGATCGTAAAGAACGCAAAGGCTCTTGCAGATACTCTTGTCGAAGAGGGCTTCGACCTCGTGTCGGGCGGAACCGATAACCACCTTATGCTCGTTGACCTCCGTAACTTCAACGTAACCGGTAAGGAAATGGAGCACCGTCTCGATGAGGTACATATCACTGCAAATAAGAACGCGATCCCGAACGATCCTCAGAGCCCGTTTATCACAAGCGGTATCAGAGTAGGAACTCCCGCCGCAACGACGAGAGGACTCAAGGAAGAGGATATGGTAACGATCGGTAAGCTCATTAAGCTCACAGCGGCAGATTTTGAGAACTCCGCAGATTATATCAGAGCCGAAGTCAAGAAGCTCTGCGAAAAGTATCCCCTCTATTAAAAACGAAACTCCGTTTTCCCTGAAAACGGAGTTTTTTGAGGAAAAATAAAGACAGACAAGGAAAAAGTATGCAATACATAGTCCTCGACCTTGAATGGAACCAAGCGCTGTCGCGCGAGCAGTTCGTGACCGAGCCGGTCAAGCTGCGCGGTGAGATCGTGCAGATCGGTGCGGTGAAACTCGATGATGGCTTCAATCCGATCGACACGTTCAAAATAATGGTTTCCCCTCGTCACTACAAAATAATGAACTATAAGGTGCGCGAACTGACGGGAATACGAACCGCAGACATAAAGCGCGGTCTCAGCTTTCCTATTGCTTTCGGATTTTTCAAAAAATGGTGCGGAAGCGAATGTACTCTCCTCACCTGGGGCTGTGACGATATTCCGATGCTGAAGGACAATATGACGCTCCACGGAATCGACACAGAGTTGCTCCCTCCGCATTATGACGTCCAGCCGATATTCGACTCGCAGGTAACTAAGGAAAAACGCCAGCACTCTCTCACAAGCGCGATGGAGCTGCTCGGTGAACCGCCCTTTGAGGCTCACGATGCGTTGAACGATGCGCTAAGCACGGCGGCGGTCTGCCGACATCTCGATATGGAAGCGGGCTTTCTCGGGTACGAGGACATCACGAGAAGCTCAAAGCTTCCGACGATCGGCAAAAGCTTTACAAGGTTCAGTGAGATCATACGCGACGAGGAAGTCAATACCCTTGTCTGTCCCGAATGCAGAAAGCTTGTTCATGCAGGCGAATGGATATCATGCCGCCGCGGAAAGCTGATGGCTAAAAACGATTGCGGGTGCGGCGAAAGGTATCTGACCTTCCTCTTTTGCATCAAAAACAAGGACGGTACGTATCGCGTCGGCAGAAAAATGCAGAAGCGCGAGGAGGCAGACGATGTCTACTACGAAAAGAAACGCGCAAAGAATGAGGAATGGCGCAAAAAGAAAACGGAACGGATTCTGACACACGCTTAAGGGTTAAAAAAGTCTTGATTTTTTTGCTGAAATAGGTTATACTGAGAAAAAGCGAAAAGGAGAATCCTTATGCCGACAGAAAACATTTCGAAGTTCAAAACGAATAAAAGTAATCTATATTTGCGCGTTGCACGCGGTCACTTTGCGACGAGCCATAGCCATACTAACTATTATATAGACGTAACTAAGCAAAAGACACGTCTTTCAGAGGCGAAGGCTGTTGGAGCAGAGCTCGCGGCGCATTATACGGGAAGCTCTATTGTAGATACCGTTCTTTGTCTTGACGGCACCGAGGTCATCGGTGCTTGCCTTGCAAACGAGCTGACAAAAACCTCGTACGCAGGTCTTAATTCAAACCAGACGATAAACGTCCTGACCCCCGAGCATACCTCGGGAAGCCAGCTTCTGTTCCGCGACAGCATTGCCCCGATGATAAAGGGCAATCATGTGCTTATTCTTGCGGCATCGGTCGTAACGGGCTTCACGGCACGCGGCGCGATCGAGGCGATCCGCTACTACGGCGGTGAGGTCGTCGGTGTCTGCTCGATATTTGCTATCGCTGATGAATGTATGGGCTATCCGGTACGCTCGATATTCGACCTCAAGGACCTGAACGATTACGTCAGCTACGGCTCTCATGAGTGCCCTATGTGCAAGAACGGTCAGAAGATCGATGCACTGATAAACCGCTTCGGATATTCAAAGCTTTGATATTAGAAGAACCCTCAACCGAGGGTTCTTTTTCCTTGCCTTCCCCTCAGGGGAAGGTGCTGAACGAAGTGAAGCGGATGAGGTGTAGGCGGCAGCGCCGCCGTTAACAAACCAATGTAACATCGCTTTACACGGGCGACCATTGTGTTTCCCGTCTATTTTACCGCAAAAGAAAACCGCCCCATGTTTGGGCGGTTTTCTCAATACTCATTTATATTTATCTTCTCAACCGTTCCGTTTATCTCACCGCCAAGGAAAAGCGAGGCTTGTGACACAAACATCGTTGGGTCGTCGCTGACGTAGTAGCTGACGGATCCGTTTCCGCCGTTTTCCGTTTTGCCAAGTACGCTGAGCGCTTTTTTTGCCGCCTCGGCACCCGAGCTGATCAACGTGACGTTCGGCAGCACCTTTGAAATGATCCCGGCAATTATCGGATAGTGCGTGCAACCGAGGATCAGGGTGTCAGCACCGCTTTCTCTTATCTTCGTAAGATAATGCTCTGCGGCAAGTCGGGTGATCTCGCAGTCCTCCTGCACGAATCCGTTCTCGACAAGTGGGACGAAAAGCGGACAAGCCTGTGTTATGACCTCTGTGTCGGGCGAAAGCTTCTTTATCTCGCGCTCAAACGCACCGCTTCTTATCGTCGCGGCAGTTCCGATGACGGCGATCTTGCCGTTTTTGGTCGTATTGACCGCCGCCTCTGCGGAGGGTTCAACAACGCCGATAACGGGTATCGGAAGCGTTTCCTTGAGGTGCGAAATGGAGGTGGTGCTTACCGTTCCGCAGGCGACGACGATCGCGTCGACGTTTTTGCTCATCAGAAACGCCGCATCCTGGCACGCGTATTTGGTTATCGTGGCAGACGAACGGTTTCCGTACGGAACGCGTCCAGTGTCACCGAAATATATAAGCTCTTCGTGTGGTGAAAGCTTTATCATTTCCTTAACGGCGGTAAGTCCGCCGAGACCGCTATCGAAAATTCCTATCATAATAACCTCAATTAAAGCTCGTCAAGCGAATAAGAGAACGCTTCAAGCATGTTTTCTCTGAAGTAACGAAGCTCGTCACTGTTGATACCGTCAAGAATCGCTTCAGTCGACTTTCGTGCGGCGGTAAATTCACGGTTGCCTGCCGCCTCCTCGGTCAGACACTTGATGTAAGCGCAGAGCTTGTCGGCAATCTTCACGAGCTTAACGCTCTCGGAATCGGCTTCGGTCGGGGTGAGCAGATTCTCATAGGTCGGGCGAAGCTCGGGCGGAAGCTTTGAAAGCATGCGCTCGATCGAGTGGCGCTCGATCTCGGCGTAATCGCGCTTCGTTTCGGGACTGAAATATTTGATCGGTGTCGGAAGATCTCCCGTAAACACCTCAGCGGCATCGTGGAAGAGGGCAATGGCGGCGACGCGCTCGGGATCGTAGCCCTTGCCGTAAACGGTGTTTCCAATAACGGCGAGCGCGTGAGCAATGACTGCCGCCTCCGCTGTGTGCTCGGCGAGGGTTTCACGCGTGACTGAACGCATAAGCCCCCATCTCGTTATGTATTTTTGTCTGAAAAGCAATGCGAAAAAGCTGTTCATCGTTGTATGTCCTCATTTTGCAATTTGCTTCCTTATTATATCATCATATGCACACATTGTCAAGGCGGTGAATGAGGTGTGAAAGGGCGTAAGAACGGCACTAAAATGCTATTGTCGTATTTGTAGAAAATTATGTTCACAATTTGTGGGGATTGCACAAAACGGGAAAAATGTCGAATTTGTTGTGAAAAGTGACAACTAAAACAGCAAAGGTAAATACAAATTACTCTAAAACGCCTTTAGCGGCGTAAAAATAAGGCTCCTGTATACTTGCAAAGCGCCAAAAAGTAAATTAAAATTACCCACAATGATTTTTCAGAGCTGTAAAAACAGAATTTGCTACCCCCAAAAACGCTTTGAAAATGTTCAAAACTTCCGATTTTTGCACCGAAATGCATCCTACCGCTTGAAAACATGCGTTGCACGCGCCTTGACAGTACGGAAAAAGTATGCTATTATATTATAGTATAAAAATCAAAGGGGATATTCTGCCCTTTTTTAGGGTTTTGAGTGTCTCCGGGGGCCCCCTTTCGGATGAAATTTCTTATCCTGCCTCCCGCCGTGATGCCTGTTTGCGGCAGGGTAGAAAAGGATAGTGATAGGAACGGTTTGATGCCGACCGGTTCAGAGGAACAAACGGCATAAAAGGTCACTTTCGGCATTTTCCGAGTTGCGAACGGAAAAACCAAGCGCATCCCCCGTATCCAGCAAAGCCGCAACGGCGGATTTTCCTTACCGTTGGCGGCAAATTCTCACAGGAGGAAAAGATTGATGCAACATTCATTCTTCACGAAGGTACTTTCGGGATTTCTCTCGTTTGTCCTTCTGTTCGGCGGTATCTCCGCGCTGCCTGCAAGTGCGGCAGAGTCGGAGGCAGATGTAATTGCCGATCTGCTTACCGACATACCGTTCCATGACAATCTTGCGACCGGCGATGCCGGCCAGCCGTATCTTTCGTACACCGAAAAGCACCAGGCTCCCCTTGCCGAAGCTGAAAAGGTGATAAACGTTGTCGAGGATCTCGACGATGCGAACACTACGGCTGAGGTTGAGGTTATTGGCAGCCTCGATGGCAAGGAGAACGTTCTCTATATGCCCGAATCGGGAAAGACGTCATGGAAGGTAAATATTCCGAAGACCGCTAAATACGCAATAAAGATTGAGTACTACCCGATCGCAGAGAAGGACGGCGTTAAGGTCTCCACGCTCACAACAATCGAGAGAACTCTCTATATTGACGGCTATATTCCTTTCTCGGAGGCAAGATATTTCTACTTCCCGAGAAACTGGGCGTATACCGAGTTCAATTACCGCAAGGACGGAACCTGCATATTCCCGACCGACGCGGCAGGAAACGATATCCGTCCTATTCGTTACGAGAAGCCCGAGTGGCAGGAGTATTATCTCCGTGACTGGCTCGGTTATACGATGGAGCCCTTCCAGTTCACGCTGACTGAAGGCGATCACGTAATTACCTTTGAGGCAAACCGTGAGCCGATCGTTATCTCGAAAATAACCCTTTACCCCTACGAAGCGCCTCCCACATACTCGGAATTTATCGAGCAGAAGAAGGCAGAGGGCGTAAAGATCATTGAAAAGGCGCTTGGCGGAAAGATCAAGGTTCAGGCAGAAAACCCGACCCTTATCTCGAGCGCGAACCTTTATCCGCAGAATGACCGTACCTCGTCTCTTACCCAGCCGCAGGACCCTCAGCAGATCAGATATAACATAGTTAACTCTTCGACGGTCAACGAATGGATGAAATACACGGTCGAGGTTCCCGAAACCGGTCTTTACCGCATAGCTATCCGCTTCCGTCAGAACTCGCTCATCGGTATGTTCACGTCAAGACGTATCCTCGTAAACGGCGAGCTTCAGTTCCAGGAGGCATCGAACATCCGATTCAAGTACAGCTCGTCCTGGCAGTCGACCTACGCGTCGGACGGCGAGCATAAGTTCCTATTCTATCTCGAAAAGGGTACTAACGAAATAACCTTTGAGACAGTCCTCGGCGACATGACCGAATACGTTTACGAGATCGGCAACATGATCGATAAGCTGAATATCGCATACAAGAAGATCCTTCAGCTCACAGGACCTACTCCCGACGCTTACCGCGACTACGGCTTCAAGCGTCTCGTTCCCGATGCTATCGATACTATCGTTCAGGCATCGAAGGACCTTTACCGCATTGCAGATGAGCTCGAGGCAATTACGGGCGAGCTTGGCGACCAGGTCGCAACGCTTAACACCATCGCAATGCTCTTTGCGAAGATGAATGACGAATACAAGATCGCTCCCAACTTCGTAACCTTCAAAAACTACATAATCGCTCTTTCGAACTGGCTCTATGCCTCCCTTTCTCAGCCCCTTAAGGTCGACTACTTCACCGTACAGGGAACTAAGGACGGTCTTCCCAAGGCAAAGGCAAACTTCTTTGAAGCAATCTGGTTTGAGATAAGAGCGTTTATCGGCTCCTTCTTCATGGACTATACAACGGTCGACTTCAAGGTCAAGAAGGGCGAAAAGGTCGATAAGAGCATGGTAATCGAGCAGTGGATCACCTCCGCTCTCGGCCGTGAGGACGCGCTTATAACGCGAGGACTTATTGACGAACACTTTACGTCTCAAACGGGAATACAGGTCAAGATGAAGGTCATAACCGTCGGTCTTACCGAGGCGATTCTGGCTAACATGGGACCCGATATTGCCCAAATGTCCTCCGTCGATACGATAACCTGGGGCCTGCGTGACGCGGTCAAGGAGCTTGACACGATGGACGGCTTCGACGAGGTAATCGCAAACCTCGACCAGGCGGCAGTAACTCCTCTCCAGATGAAGAACGCGAAGGGCGAGTTCCATACCTACGGAATCCCCTCCTCTATGGACTTCTACATGATGTTCTACCGCGCGGACGTTCTCTACGAGGCAGGCGTTAAGGCTCCGAACACATGGGATGAGCTTTACGATATTCTTCCCGCGCTTCAGAGCGCCGACCTTGAAATCGGTATGCCCGGTACAGTTACGGGAACGAGCGTGTCGGTCGACGGTCTGACCGGTCTTAAGATATTCCTCTATCAGATGGGCGGCGAGCTCTATGAAAAGGACGGCTACCGCGTAAGCCTTGACGGGAACACCGCGCTTGACGCGTTTGAAACGCTCTGTAATATGTTCTCGAAATATAAGTGTTCGGTCAACTATGACCTCACCCGTTTCCGTACGGGAGAAATTCCGATCTACTTCGGAACCGCCGTCACTACCTATAACACTCTTATGTCCTACTACGATATCCGCGGACTTTGGGAAATGGCACCTTTGTGCGGCGTTGAAGAAAAGAACGAGGACGGTACGATAACCATTAACCGTACCTCTCACGTAGCAGTTTCCTCAAGAGTTATCCCGAGAGGCGGCTCGAAGAAGGCTGTTCAGAATTCCTGGCAGTACATCAAGTGGATGGCAGAGCCGGAGACTCAGAAGCTTCTCGGCCGCGAGACCATCATGGTAAGCGCAAACCCGACGACGAAGTATAACGCTCCGACGATCGACGCGCTTCTCGGTCAGGCGTGGACTGAGAAGGAGCTTGCAACTCTTCGCGAGCAGACACAGTGGCTTGCGGGTATCCCCGAGTATCCCGGTAACTACATTATCGGTACCTATGTAAATTCCGCATTCATGAACGTTTACAACACATCCTCCGATGCTACCGAACAGCTTCAGGACCGTGTTGTTTACATCAACAAGGAAATCGCCCGTAAGAGAGACGATTTCAAGATGGACTACATTGACATTGAGGGCAAGTATCACAAGGGCAGATACTATAAGAACCCCGAATATGCGAAATAACGGCTGCCCGAATTACATCGAAAAGGAGTAAATCATTATGACCAAAACTGAAAAAGATGTAAAGCGTCAGCAGCCGAAGAACCAAAAGTATGCCGGAAAGGCAATGACGAGAGGAAGATATATCCGCTCGCAGATGAAGAGAAACTGGGTCGGTTACGTAATGGTAGCGCCGTTCCTTATCATGTTCATTGCATTCACGGTCGTACCCGTCGTTCTTTCGATACTTCTCAGCTTTACGTCCTTCAATATGCTTCAGTTCCCCGAGTGGAAGGGCCTTGACAACTACGTTCAGCTCTTCCTCGCGGACGATCTGTTTATCACGGCGTTCTCGAATACGATGCTCTTTGCAATCACGACGGGTCCTGCTTCGTTTATCCTGGCGTTCATCGTCGCGTGGTTCATAAACGAGCTTTCGCCGCGTCTCCGTGCATTTGTAACGCTCATCTTCTATGCACCGTCCATCGCGGGTACCGCGTACCTCGTCTGGGGTATCTTCTTCAAGGGAGATATTTACGGATACGTAAACGGTTGGCTCTTAAAGATGGGTATGATAAGTGAGCCGATCGTCTTCTTCAAGGACGTTGACTACATAGTACCGCTTTGTATCGTCGTCGCTATCTGGACGTCACTTGGTACAACGTTCCTTTCCAATATCGCAGGTCTGCAGGGCGTCGACCGTTCGCTTTACGAGGCGGGCGCGATCGACGGAATAAAGAACCGTTGGCAGGAGGCGTGGTATATTACGCTTCCCTCGATGCGTTCGATCCTTCTCTTCGGAGCAGTCCTTGCGATCACCGGCTCCTTCGGATTCGGTGCCATAGTTAACAACCTCTGCGGAAACCCCTCGACAGACTACGTCGCATGGACACTTCAGCATCATTTGCAGGAGTACATGGGAATACGTTTTGAGTACGGTTACGCATCTGCAATTGCCGTCGTCCTCTTTGCAATAATGATGGGCGCGAACGCGCTTGTGCAGAAATTCCTTTCGAAGGTGGGTGAGTAATATGGCGATAAAGAAATTAAGAGTTCGCGGACACCGCGTCGTTCTTAACCGCTCAAAGGGCGGAGACGTCGGAATTACCATAATGCTCATTCTCCTCGGAGCACTCATGTTCTTGCCTATGTGGTATCTTCTCATTGAGTCGCTTAAGCCGCTTGGTGAAAGAAACATAACACCGCCGCTTCTCTACGTTATGAAGCCGACGGCGCAAAACTTCATCGACCTTTTCTCGAACATTAACAGTACTTGGGTACCGATCAGCCGTTACCTCTTCAATACGATAATTATATCGGTTTCGGCAACCTTCGGCTGTCTCGTATTCGGCTCTCTTACTGCTTACGCGCTCTCGAAGATCAAGTTCCCGGGACGCGTTGCAATGTTCAAAATGATCCAGTGGTCGCTCATGATCAGCTCGACCATCACCGGTATTACCAACTTCTTTATCTTCATTTGGCTCGGTTGGCTTAATACCTATTGGATCTCGATAATTCCCGTATGGGCATCGACCCTCGGCCTTTACCTTATGAAGCAGTTTATCGACGCAAACGTCTCCGACGAAATGATCGAGGCTGCACGAATCGACGGCGCGGGAGAATTCAGAATCTACTGGCAGATAGTAATGCCGCTCGTTAAGCCGGCATGGCTTACGCTTCTCGTTACCACCTTCCAGCAGGTATGGAACGCAGGTGCTTCGACTTACGTTTGGTCCGAGCAGCTCAAGACCTTTAACTCGGCAATCGCATCGATAAGCGGCGTATCCGTCGGAGCATCGAGTGCGGGCTCCGTCGTAATGATGAGCGTGCCGATCATAATCTTCATTATAAACCAGTCCCAAATCGTCGAAACAATGGCTTCGTCGGGTATGAAGGACTAAAAGGAGGTCGCAATGAAAAACAGATTTACAAAATTTATTGCGGTCCTCATCGCAGTCCTTACGCTTCTCCCGATGGCGGTTATGGCGGAGCCGTATCAGACCTATACTTACAGTATAGACGGAGAGCAGCTTTCTTCTCCCCACGCATATACGCCTAACGTCATTCTTGACTCCGGCGATATGGGGCTACCGGTAACGCTCAAAAAAGTATCTGACATGGTCGTAGACAAAAAGGGTAACGTATACCTTGCAGATAAGGATGCGAACGCCATTTACGTCCTCGACAGAAACTTTAAGTACCGCTTTACGATCAATGCCTTTATCAACAGCAACGGTATTGAGGACTCATTCAATAATCCCAACGGTTGTTTTGTAACGGAGAGAAATATCTACGTTGCAGATACCGATAACAGGCGTATCGTAATTTTCGACCTTGACGGTAACTATGTAAGGCATCTGGAAGAGCCGAAGTCGGATATCTTCGAGGATAACGCAAATTACCGCCCGACCGCTATCGCAGTTGATGCTTCCGACCGTATCTACGTCGTATCCCCCGATATCTATCAGGGTATTCTTTCGCTTGATGCGAACGGTCAGTTCCAGGGATATCTCGGTGCGCAGAAGGTATCGTATAACGCTTGGGAAATCTTCTGGAGAACCTTCCAGACCGCAAAGCAGAGAAGCCAAGGTAAAAAGAACCTCTCGACATCGTATAACAATATAACGATCGACGATGAGGGCTTCATCTACTGTACTTCTTCGGCAATTAAGGCGGACGACCAGCAGGCGTCTATCATGAACAAGACCGCAGACTATTCGCCGATCAGAAAGTTTAACGCCGCAGGTAAGGATATCCTCGGACGTAACGGCTTCTTCGGCCCCGGCGGTGAAGTCAAGATTCAGGGAGGCGAGCTTTCAAATAAGCCCTCGAGAATCGTTGACGTAGCCCTTGGTCCGTCCGGCTCCTGGTCGATAATCGACGCAGACCGCTCGAAGATATTTACTTACGACCAGTACGGTAATCTTCTCTTTGCCTTCGGCGACCGCGGAGACCTCCTCGGTAACATAAGCAATATGGCAGTTGCCATTGCATACCAGGATACCAAGCTCCTCGTGTTCGACGGCCTTCTCCAGACTATTACAGTCTATACCCGTACAGAGTACGGTGACGTCCTTATAAGAGCGCTTCAGAACGAAATCGACCGTAAGCACGGCGAGGCAGTTAACGACTATCAGGACATTCTTAAGAGAAACAGTAACTTCGACGCAGCATACATCGGTATCGGTAAGGCGCTTTACCGTCAGGGTGAGTATGAAGAAGCCATGAGGATGTTTGCAAGTGCGTACGAGACCGAAAACTATTCTAAGGCACTGAAGGAGCTTCGTCAGAATTGGGCGGATAAGTACTTTATACTCATTCCGATCGTCGTCGTGGCATTCCTTTTTGCGGTCGTTAAGTTCTTTGGATACGCAGGCAAGGTAAACAAGAAGACCGCTCTCAAGAAGGGCAAAAAGACCTTCAAGGAGGAAGTTCTTTATGCCTTCCATATCATATTCCACCCCTTCGATGGCTTCTGGGATCTGAAGCACGAAAAACGCGGTTCGGTCAGAGGTGCACTATTCTGGCTCGCGCTTGCACTCGTTGCAGTTTGCTACCAGTCGGTAGGCAGAGCTTACGTATTCAATCCCCGTGCGTCCTATACCTCAATGTTCGGCTCACTCCTTTCGCTCTTGGTGCCTGTCGCACTGTGGGTAGTCGGAAACTGGTGCCTTACTACTCTGTTTGAGGGCGAAGGAAGCATGAAGGATATCTTCATTGCAACCTGCTACTGTGCAGTACCGCTCGTGCTGCTTCTCATTCCCGCAACGGCAATAACCAATATTCTCACGCTCAGTGAGGCAACGATCTACGAAATGCTCGTGTCGATAGCATGGGTATGGGTAGGACTCCTTCTGTTCTTCGGAACGATGGTTACCCACGATTATCCTCTCGGTAAAAACGTCCTTACCTGTATCGGAACTATTATCGCAATGGCAGTCATCATATTCTGTGTACTGCTCTTCTCGACACTTATAATGAAGATGATATCCTTCATTACGGGTATCGTGGTCGAATTGTCGTATCGGTAACTACTAAAGAAGGAGAGATGAAAATGAAAACTTATAAGAAATTTTTATCGGCTGTTATGGCCTTCTGTATGTTGCTTGGTACGCTTTCCGTTATCTTGGCGCTTCCTGCATTTGCCGCCGAGGAAACCGAAACCCCGCAAGAACCGATAAACGCTGTCGACTTTTTCACTTATGAATTTAATACAAAAGAGGAAAAGGTCGCATCGATGGACCTTATGGCAGAGCGCTATGAATATAAGCTCTACGCCGAGCCGCTGACAGGCGAGGTCGCAATCGTTAATACGAAAACAGGCGATATACTTATGACAAACCCCTACGGTGTCGGTTCACTTAAAGCTGCCGATGCCGTAAAGAAAAACCTGCTTTCGCAGGTCATAATCAACTATCAGAGTGTTGACGGATTGATTGAAGCCAGCAACATGAGCAGCTTCGAAAGTGCTGCCGAGCTCAAGCAGATAAAGGTAAAGCCGATCAAAAACGGTACCCGTGTTGAGTATGTAATCGGTAAGCAGGAAACACGTTATCTCTTCCCCGAGCAGATCGAGAAGAGCCGTTTCGAAGAAGAGCTGCTCGGCAAGATCCCGTACGATCCCAATACCTATGATTCAAAAACCGCTACCTACGAGGAAAAACAGGCGCGTCTTCACTACAATAAGCTGAAGGCATCCTACGTTCTCAAGGACCCGACCGATGAAAGCGTTCCGGAATCCGTTCGTGTCGGTATGCTCACACAGTATCCGGTTCTTGACAAAACCTCCGATGTCGGTAAGAACAGCCCGGTTAAGGCACTTTATGTGTTTGATACGAAGGCAAATGTGAAGCTCAAGAACGAGATTGAGTATATCATCAAGCTGTACTGCCCGAACTACACCTATGAGGATAAGCAGTACGACCATGATCTTTGCGCTTATGAGGAAAAGAGACAGAACCCCGTTCAGTTCAGAATTGCTCTTGAGTATTATATTGACGATACCGGTCTCCGCGTAAGAATACCCGCTAACGGTATCCGTTACGATCAGAGCACCTATCAGCTCAATAAGTTGACCTGTCTTCCTTACATGGGAGCGGCTGACTCTAACTTCACCGGCTATACGATGTTCCCCGACGGATCCGGCACTCTTACCAGATTCGAGGATATAAAAGCGGGAGGACAGTCCTTTACTCTTTATGCAACTCCCTACGGACAGGACCACGTATACAGAAACACGAAGCAGATACCGAAGAATATGATGCCGACTCGTATGCCGGTATTCGGTATGGTTGAGGATACTCAGTATACTACTACCGACGAAGCAAGCGGTGAAAGCTCGACTTACGTTCGCAAGAGCGGCTACTTCGCTATAATCGAAGAGGGCGAAGCGCTTGCGAAAATATGTGCGACCCACGGCGAAAAGGGACATCACTATTACGCTACCGCGATAGAGTTTGAGCCGCGTCAGAAGGATAGCTTCTCGCTCAGCTCGATCGTATCGGTCGGCGGAAGCGGAAACTTCGTAGGTGTTCTTGACCGCAGATACACCGGTAACTTTACGATTCGTTACATAATGCTTTCTGACCTTGAGTACGGTCAGAATCATGGAATTGATATGACGGGCTGCTTCGATACAAGCTATCTCGGAATGGCACATGCGTACCGCTCCAGACTTGTGACGACGGGCGCTCTCATTGACGAGAAGCTCGAGGAAGGCGATATCCCGCTCTACCTCGAAGCTCTCGGCGCAATGAGCGTTCAGGAAAAGTTCCTTTCGATCCCGGTAACCGTCAAGAAGGCGCTTACCACGTTCAACGACGTTAAGAAAATCCACGCAGAGCTTGGCGAATCGGGCATAACAAACATTGTTTTCAAGCTCACGGGATTTATGAACGGCGGTCTTAAGGGCACGCTTGCCAATCAGATCGACGTTGAAAAGGTCGTAGGCGGAAATTCGGGCTTGAAGAAGCTCCAGAAGTATGCAAACGAAAAGAGCTTCGAGATATATCTCGACGCAGACTTCTCGTATACCTATAAGGACACTCTCTTCGACGGCTTTAACCGCCGCAAGGATGCGCTCCGCGCAATAGATGACCGCTTCGTTCAGAAGCAACAGTATGATGCAGTCCTTCAGAAGTTCACAAGCACGGGCTTGCTCGTAATTGCTCCCTCTTCGTTTGAGAGCATCTTCAATAAGCTCCATAAGGATGCTAAGAAGCTCAAGCTTGAGGGCCTCGCTCTGGGCGCTCTAGGTTCCGACCTTTCCTCCGACTTTAACGAGGATGAGCCGTACAACCGCGAGGACTCAAAGCAGCAGGTGCTCGACACTCTTGACAAGGTTCGTAAGGCAGGCTACGATCTTATGATAGACGGAGGTAACGCTTACGCGGTTTCTTACGCGAAGCATATCCTTAATATCCCGCTCGTATCCTCTCGCCGTGCGCAGGCATCGGAGGCGATCCCCTTCTTTGCTCTCGTTTACCACGGATATATCAATTATGCAGGTTCGCCGACCAATATGGCGGGTGACATGCGTTACGAGACACTTAAGATTCTTGAAAACGGTGCAAACCCCTACTTCATTCTCGTTTACCGCAACTTCGAGAAGCTGAAGGAGGATAAGGATCTTTCCAAGTACTTCTCCATCTCCTACCAGAACTGGAAGGAAGACCTTATTGAGACCTATACGGCTATTAACAAGGCGCTTTCTCCCGTAAGAAGCTCGACAATCGTCGGTCACGGCTTCCTTACCGGTATGAGAATGCCGACCGCAGAGGAGCTTGAGGCTGACCTTCTCGAAAAGGAGCAGGCAGACAAAGAGCAGGCGGATAAGGAACAGGCAGAGAAGGATGATGCCGAAAGAGAAGAACAGCTCAAGGATCATCTCGGAAATAACTATATACCTAACGATACCGAAACGGAAAAGCCTGAGATTGCCGCTCCGACCGAAACCGTTTCCAAGTATCTGGTTGACAACGGAATGATAGTTAAAGTAACGTTTGAGAACGGCTATAGCTTCATTCTTAACTACAACTATTTCGACGTAACCGTTGAAGAACTCGGAGATACCGTTATTTCGGCTCTCGGATACGTTGTGCTTAACGCAAACGGCGAAATAGTAGTCAACAGCGGAGAGGAGGCGGCAGCATGACGGCGGTAAAAAAGAAAAAAAGCGTCAAGAAACGCAAGAAGATAGTCTCGCTTGATAAGAAAAAGGCAAGATCCGGCTGGCTGTTCGTTCTTCCCTTTATTATCGGAATTATCCTTATATATCTTCCGATAGTTGTTGATTCTATCACATACAGCTTCACGAAAATAGTACCGATTCCTATGTCCAAGGGCGGCGGATACCGTCTCGAGTCTGTCGGTTTTGAGCATTACTACAAGGCGCTGACAGAGGATCCGAAATTCACCGAGGTGCTTATCTCGGGCGTTAAGGACCTCGTGTTTGATATTCCCGCGATAGTAATCTTCTCGCTCTTTGTAGCGGTACTTCTTAACAAGAAGATCCTCGGACGCGCAGCGTTCCGTGCGATATTCTTCATTCCTGTCATTCTTTCGACAGGACTTATAAACGAGATAACGGGCCTTGCTTCGGCAGGTCAGGAATACATGGGACAGACCGGCACCGTTGACGATGGATCAGGCTCATCCTCGGCAGACGGAATTTCGCAAATAGTATCTGTAACCGATTTCAGATGGCTATTCCAGAATATGCAGGTTGGTAACGGACTTATCAAGTATGTAACGGGCATTGTAAACGATATCTATAACATCATCAACCGCTCCGGTGTACAGATGCTTATTTTCCTTGCCGGACTTCAGTCTATCTCCCCCGCGATATACGAGTCCTGCTCGATAGACGGCGCGACGGGATGGGAAACCTTCTGGAAGATAACGTTCCCGATGATAAGCCCGATGATCCTCGTAAACGCGATCTACACGGTTATTGACTCCTTTACGTCGAGCGATAGCCAGATAATGTCGTACATCAGCGAAAAGGCGACGGACATCATGGGAGGCGGCGGACGAGAGATCGCTACCGCAATGTCGTGGCTCTACTTCCTCATAGTTATTGGAATAATTGCTTTGGTAGCGGCTGTTCTTTCGGCTTATATCTTCTACCAGAGACGTGATTAAGGAGGGGACTGTTATGAATAATGCTAAAACAAACTCTCCGGAGATCAAGAGAGAATCCAAAAACAAGATAAGAGTAGATTTTGAGAGAACGAGCTGGTGGACCCGTTTCCGCCTTCGTTTCCTTACGGGAACCGCGGTTGCTAAGGGTCTTGCATGGCTGTTCAGATTCCTTCTTCTCCTCGGAATCTCCTACGTAATTCTCTTCCCGTTCTATACGAAGATCGCTTCGTCTTTCATGGGACGTAACGACTTTATCGACGTAACGGTAAAGCTTATTCCGAAGAGACCCACGCTTGATACCTATAAGGCGGTAATCGAGCATCAGGAGTATTTTGACGGACTGGTGGGAACGGCTACGCTGTCGCTTATCTGTGCAGTCCTTCAGACTTTGATTTGCGCAATAATCGGTTACGGCTTTGCAAAGTATAAGTTCAAGGGCAGAAAGCTTCTTTTCGCGCTCGTTGTATTTACGATGGTCATTCCTCACGAGACGCTTCGTACGTCGATGTTCATGAAGTTCCAGAATTTCGATATAGGAATGGGTAACTTTGGCATTCTGAAAATGCTGGGTATCGAGCCAATGGATATGACCGAAAGCTATATACCGATGATTATGCTTTCTGCAACGGGACTTGCGTTTAAGAACGGACTCTTCATATTTATGATGAGACAGTTCTTCTCGGGCGTGCCCGATGAGCTTGAGGAGTCGGCGTATATTGACGGCTACGGCCCGTTCAAGACGTTCTTTAAGATCATCATTCCGATTTCGATTCCGATGCTTATAACGATATTCCTCTTCTCGTTTGCATGGCAGTGGACAGATAACTTCTACGTTACTCTCTTTAACCTGCAGCAGAACGATAACATTTTCCTTCTTAACGATATAAAGGGTGTTCCTGCAGTACTGAAGGTAAAGGATTATCCGGGTGAAGCACTCTTCACCTCTGCGGTTTACAGTACCGAAGCAATTCTCGTAATGCTTCCTCTCGTTGTACTCTACCTCTTCTGCCAGAAGTACCTCGTTCAGGGTATCGAACGCTCCGGTATCGTCGGCTAACAAAAAAGAAAATCGCTCGTATGGCTTCATACGAGCGATTTTTAATAAGAAGAAAAAACACCCGAAAGGGTGTTTTTTCTATGGTGCGGGTAGCAGGGGTCAAGAACCGGCTTTTCGGGGAATGATAGTATGATTTTGTCCGTTTCCGTGCGAAAAGCTGTCTTTCGCCAAGGCGAAAGAGAGAACCGACCGTGGTAACTCTCATGATGATTAAAAGAGGAGGCGAATGCCTCCTCTTTTAATCATGGTGCGGGTAGCAGGGGTCGAACCTGTATGACCGTGAAGTCACTAGAACCTGAATCTAGCGCGTCTGCCAATTCCGCCATACCCGCATATTAAATTGTAGATTATAATATACGGGTTTCCGCGAAGCTCCCATGCTTGGCAGCCGCGCGCGTGTCTGCAGTAGAAAAGCAAGCTTTTCTACGTTAAGAATGCTACGCATTCTTCCCGACCTACGGTCGATTCCGCTATACTCGCATATAAAATCATACAACGCAAAATATTATATCATTTGAACGCAAATTTGTCAAGAGCAGAAAAGAAGTTTTAATTCGTTCAAAGATAGCTCGTAAAAAAGAAATATTTTCCCCTTGGTGCAATTTCTTTTGGATAGGTTCGCGAAGCAAAACTACCCGATCATTTGCACGAGCAAAGAAAGGCGAAACAACCACTGCCCGCACCCTATGAAACCATGTCAACAGCACTGCTTTTTTATTTTTTATGTACAATTTTGAATTTTTTCTTGCACTTTTCTTGTGAATATGTTACTATATAATTAACCTTTGATCATACTATTATTACAATAATAAAAGGGAGATTATTTATGAAAAAGGAAAAACAGCTTGACTCAAACGGTCAGCGAAAATTCGGCATACGAGACAAGCTCGCTTATGCGGCGGGAGATCTCGGCTGTAACATGAGCTTCTCGCTCAAAAACACGGTTCAGACATTCTGGCTCGTGTATATGATGCTCGAAACAGGGCTTCTTTCGATACTCCTTCTTCTCGTTCAGATCTGGGATGCGGTAAATGACCCGATGATTGGAACTCTTATCGACAACGACAGAAGAAAATACAAAATGGGCAAATTCAAGACCTATATTCTCATAGGTGCTTGCGGTCTGCTTGTCGGCGGAGCGGCAGTATTTCTTCCGTTCCCGGGCGCTCCGAAGGTTCTCAAAGCGATCCTTTTCGTGCTCGGATATATCGTATGGGACGCATTCTATACGATTGCAAACGTGCCATACGGCTCAATGCTCTCGATCGTTACCGAGGATGTCGGTGAACGCGCACAGCTTTCGACGTGGCGCTCTATCGGCTCTATGATCGGTAATATTCTCCCGAGCACTATTCTGCCTTTCCTTATTTGGCGTAAGGTCAAATTCGACGGCACGACCGACTTCCTCAGCAAAATCGAGATCCCGAAGGACGCGGCGGACAAATTCAGCCCCGATAATATTATTATCAATCCCCTAACGAAAAAGCCTTATGAAATAGGCGACGAAGTATTAAGCCCCCTTACGGGTAAGCCTCTTGAGGTTCTGCTTGGCGACAGAGTATTCTGGGCGGCGCTCATTATGGGAATCATCGGCTTCCTCGCGTTCATATTCATGATAAAGAATATAACTGTCCGCGTTGACGAAAACACCGTCAAAACGAATGAAAAAACCGAAAAGTTCAACATCATAAAGGCATTCGGTAAGTTTATGAAAAACCGTCCCGCAGTCGGTGCGACGTTGGCGGCAATGGGTATGTTCCTCGGCATGAACGCGGCGGCAACCGCTACGACGATCATGTTCGCGACCTACTTCAATATGGCATCGCTTTCGGGGCTTGTACAGATGATAGGCTTCCTGCCGATGTTCTTCTTTATGCCGTTCATCACGAAGATCGTTAAGAAATACGGTAAAAAGGAAGCGTCGGTCGTCGGCACCGCGATATCGCTTGTCGGCGGCGTTATAATGCTCATCTTCCCGATGATAAGTAACGTAAAGACCTCGCTTGTCGTATATCTGCTCGGACTTGTTATCTACGGTATCGGTATGGGCTTCTACACCTGCGTATCGTGGGCAATGATGGGCGACGCTATCGACTATAACGAATGGAAATTCGGCACCCGTGAAGAAGGAACGGTATATTCGCTCCACTCCTTCTTCCGTAAGCTCGCACAGGGAATCGGCCCGTCTATGGTTCTTCTTCTTATGGGCTGGCTCGGATACAAGGCGAAGTACGGCACTATCGGACAGTCGGCGGCAACCTCGCACAATATGTGCTGGCTCGTAGCGGGACTTTATATGTTCAGCGCAGTGCTTCAGTTTATCGGCATCGCGGTTATATATAACCTCGACAAGAAAACTCTCGATAAGATGAATACAGAGCTTGCAGAAAGAAAGGCAGAGGCAGAACAAGGAGAATAAAATGAGAAACACAGTATCCCTTAATAAAGATTGGCTATTTGTAAAAAACACGGCAGACATCACCGCGCGCGAAGGCGAGGCGGTGAACCTTCCTCATTCATGGAACGCTATCGACGGTCAGGACGGCGGAAACGACTACTTCCGCGGCACCTGTCTTTACGTCAAGACCCTTATAAAGGAGGAGCTTCCGACGGCGGACAGATACTACGTTGAGCTTCGCGGAGCAAACTCCTCGGCGGACCTCTACGTCGGCGGCAAAAAGCTCGCGCATCACGATGGCGGATATTCAACGTGGAGAGTAGATATAACGGAGGAAATGACCGATAAGACCGAGATAGCTGTATTGGTCGATAATTCCCCCTCAGATACGGTCTATCCGCAGATGGCAGACTTCACGTTCTATGGCGGAATCTACCGCGACGTCAACCTTATTTGCGTGAACGAGACACATTTTGACCTCGATTATTACGGCGCTCCCGGTATTGCGATCACTCCGACGGTAAACGGTGCAGAAGCGAGCGTTGAGGTCGAGGTGTACGTTACGAATCTCAAAGAGGGACAGACGATCGTCTATACCGTCTACGATAAGGAAGAAAACGAGCTTTATAAGATAGAATCGACCGAGACAAAGGCGGTGTTCGACATGAAGAGCGTGCGCCTCTGGAACGGACGTAAGGATCCTTACCTCTACTGCTGTGAAGCGGAGATAATGGAGAACGGCGAGGTCGTTGATAACGTGTGCAGCCGTTTTGGCTGCCGTACATTCAAGATCGACCCCGAAAACGGCTTCATACTCAACGGCGAGGAATATCCTCTGCGCGGCGTTTCGCGCCATCAGGACAGATGGGGCGTCGGCAACGCGCTTCTTCCCGAGCATCATGAGGAGGATATTGACCTTATCTGTGAGGTCGGTGCAACCACGATCCGACTCGCTCACTATCAGCACGATCAGTATTTCTTCGATCTCTGCGACGAACGCGGTCTCGTTATATGGGCGGAGATCCCCTATATCTCGAAGCACATGCCTCTCGGACGTGAGAATACTGTCTCACAGATGAAGGAGCTGGTATATCAGAACTATAACCACCCCTCGATCGTCGTATGGGGACTCTCGAACGAGATCTCGATCGGCGGCTCCGACGATGATCTGCTCGAAAACCACAGAATCCTGAACGACCTCGTTCACGAGCTCGATAAGACACGTCTGACGACCATCGCGGCAGTTTCGATGTGCAAGATGGACGACCCGTATCTGCTTATCCCCGACGTTGTTTCCTATAACCACTATTTCGGCTGGTACGGCGGAGATACCTCGATGAACGGCCCGTGGTTCGATAAATTCCACGAGGTTCACCCGAATATTCCGATAGGCTGCTCAGAGTACGGCTGTGAAGCTCTTAACTGGCATACCTCCGACCCGAAGCAGGGCGACTATACCGAGGAATATCAGGCATACTATCACGAGGAGCTTATAAAGCAGCTCTTCACCCGTAAATATATCTGGGCAACGCATGTATGGAATATGTTCGATTTCGGCGCGGATGCGAGAGCCGAGGGCGGCGAGAACGGACAGAATCATAAGGGTCTTGTCACGATGGACAGAAAGTATAAGAAGGATTCCTTCTATGCTTATAAGGCATGGCTCGTTTCCCCGGAGACTGATCCGTTTGTCCATCTCTGCGGAAAGAGATATGTAGACAGAGTTGAGGACGTTACAAAGGTAACGGTCTACTCGAATCTCCCCGAGGTCGAGCTTTTCGTAAACGGCGAAAGCATCGGCAAAAAGACCGCTCCCGATCATTTCTTCTATTTTGACGTCAAGAACACGGGCGAGAGTAAGATCGTAGCAAAGGCAGGCGAGCTTACCGACGAGGGAATCATTCGCAAGGTCGATACGATGAATATGGACTACGTCCTCGTCGAAAAGGGCGCGGTTCTGAATTGGTTCGATATCACCGCTCCCGAGGGACGCTTCTCGCTCAACGATAAAATATCCGATATTATCGAGACAAAGCGCGGAAAGCTCTGGCTCATCAGCATGGGACTCAAGCTCAAAAAGAAGATGAACGCAAACAAGAAGCAGAAGGACGGCGAAAAGAAGTCGGGAGGCTTCGACGTCGACCTCAGCGGAGGAGCAGAAAGCGGCATTATGCAGATGCTCGGCGGCTTCTCGGTGCTTCGTCTTTCGAGCATGATGGGAATGATGAATATTTCCTTTACCAAGGAAGAGCTTCTCAAAATGAATAAGAAGCTTAATAAGATCAAAAAACCGAAGAGATAAGCGTAAAGACCTCGGCGAAAGCCGAGGCCTTTACTATGTTGGCGCGCTTCGGATTTCCTTACTATATATAAATACCGCCAAAATGTCGGTGTTTGCATAAATAGTTGCAAAAATATCACACCTATAATGCAAAATACCGAGGATTTCTCGGCATTTTTCTACATTTATTGAATGATATTTCGCCTAAAATTGTAAAAGGTGGTTGACAAACGAAATTTTCCGTGATAAAATTGTTATAATCATATACTCCTATAGTTGTTTCGTTATGCAAATAGGTTTTAATGAGGGTAAAGCCGTTTGCGTGATGGGCCGATTGTGTGGGTAAGTGAAAGAACATTTTTTAATCCGTTAATGGAGGACATATCATGAACAAGAAATTTAGATCCATTCTTGCGCTGGTACTGTGCTTCGTAATGGTATCAGCTGTTGCAACCGGCTGTGCAGACAACGGCCCCCGCGACACTTCCGTTACCTATAATACGACCACTACTACCATGCCCAGCAACTGGAACGAAATGACCTATGCTGATAACAATGATACTCAGATCATGAGCTACATTGGATCTTCCTTCTTCGATTACGACTACAAGTTCGAAAACGACAAGAAGTATAACGAAGACGGTACTATCAACAAGGCAGGCATCGTTCCCGGCGCATACACCACCAACTACTCCGCAGCAACCAAGCTCGAGGACGTTACCTCGACTGTTGACGCAAAGTGGGGCTATACTGACGCTCAAAAGGCACAGGGCGGCTACGCTTGGAAGATCACTCTCCGTGATGACCTTAAGTGGGACGACGGAACGCCCATTAAGGCAGCTGACTTCGTATATTCCATGAAGCAGCAGCTCGATCCTGCGTTCATGAACTTCCGTGCAAACACCTATTATGATACCCTCAGAATCAAGAACTCGAAGGCATACTTCTTCTCCGGCGCTCCTATCTATGAGAACGCTCCTTGGCTCGTATACGACGAGAAAGAAGAATGGTTCACCGAAGAGAGCTACCTCACCGAGTACTCCTTTGACGATGACGGTTACGCATACGTAACTATCGACGGCGAGAAGGTTCCGCTTTACCTTTCTACCGTTCTCGTTAACAACTGCTTCGGCGCTGACTGGGCTACCATTCACACCGAGCTCGGCTACGGTGCTGCAGGTTACTTCTATAAGCCTTACGAGGGCGAGACCGGCGAAGGCGTTAAGCTTCCTGCATACGTTGTAGCTAAGGAAAAGGCTGTAGACGCTGACAAAGACGGCAAGGGCGACGTTGACGCTGAAGGTAAGCCCGTTACCGAAACCGTTTACTATGAGGATCTCTACCTCAAGCTTTCCGCTAAGGAAAACGACCGTAACGTATTCCAGCCTAAGAAAGAGGACATGGACGACATCGAGGTTCTCTGCCAGAACTTTGCTGCTTTCGGCGCTGAATGGAACCTCTTCGTATTCCAGCTCACCGGCTACGGCGACAAGGTTGAGTGGGACACCGTTGGTATCTACTCTATCGACGCAGAGAACGCAATCGTTGTCTGCCTCGACGTAGCATTCAAGCTTATCAACGAAGACAACACTCTTAACTATCAGGCGGCATACTATATGTCCAGCCTTCCCCTCGTTCACCAGGCAAAGTATGAGGCATCCAAGAAGGAGCCCGCTGAAGGCGCTACTCTCTGGACTTCCAACTACAACTCTTCTCTTGAGACCACCGCTTCTTGGGGTCCCTACAAGCTCGTAGAATTTGAGGCAGGTTCTCACTACAAGCTCGTTAAGAACGAGAACTGGTACGGTTGGAACATGGAGCAGTACAAGGGTCAGTACAATATTGACGCTGTTTACTGCCGTAAGGTTGAGGAATGGAATACCGCATGGATGGGCTTCCTTAACGGTACCTACGACGACGCTTCTCTCCAGACTGATAACGCAGCAGAGTACGTAGACTCCAAGTACGTTTACTACACCTCCACCTCTACCGGTACCTTTGGTATGCAGCTCTTCTCGGACCTCAACGTCCTCAAGAACAGCGAAAACAACAACGGTATCCTTGCTATCAAGGACTTCAGACACGCATTCAATCTCGCTCTTAACAGAAGCGACATCGTTGAAAAGATCTGGCCCGGCTCCGCAATTCCTTGCTTCGGTCTCGTAAACGTTGCATACTACTACGATATCGAAAACTCCTCTACTCTTGCTGACGGCGGTCAGTACAGAAACACCGAAATCGCTAAGGCAGGTATCCTCCGCGCTTACGGCTTCACCGAAGCTGACGGCAAGTGGTCCTCCGGCGAGCTTAAGGACCTCTCTCTTGACGAGGCATACGAGGCTCTCACCGGTTACAACCCTGTTCTTGCGAAGGAAAAGTTCGCAGCAGCCGTTGCTGAGCTTACTGCTAACGCAGACAAGTACGGCTACGACGCTACCAAGGACATCACTCTCGTTTACGGTTCTTCCGCAGATACCGACAAGCAGAGATTCCGCGCTAACTACCTCCAGGAGATCCTTTCCGACCTCGCTAAGGGTACTTCCCTTGAAGGTAAGATCAAGGTTAAGTTCGACGCATCCGCAGGTTCTAAGTGGGCAGAAGCATTCCGTTCCGGCAAGACTCAGATCGGCTTCGGTTACGGCTTCTCCGGTAACCCCTTCAACCCCTTCGATATCATCGGCGCATTCGTTAACCCTGATGACGATCTCAACTACCACATGTACTGGGATACCTCTAAGATCGATATGACTCTCACCATGCCCGCAGGCGACTACGAAGGCGCTGGCGAGACCATCACCATGAGTGTACAGAACTGGTACTTCTGCCTCAACGGCCTCGCAGAGTCCGAAAAGCAGGCAAAGACCTACAACTGGGGCGCTGGCTTTGCTCCTACCGAAGCACGTCTTATGATCCTCTCCGCACTTGAAGAGCTCACCATCGGTGAGAGCCGTTCCGTTATGCTTATCGCTGACTCCGGCGGATCCTTCCTCGGTGCTAAGTTCTCCTACTTCTCTTCTGAAGAGAACGTATTCATGGGCTTCGGCGGCATCAGATACATGGAGGTTAACTATAACAACGCTGATTGGGCTGACTACGTTAAGTCCATGGGCGGTAAGCTCGAGAAGGAATACAAGAAGTCCGAGTAATTTCGGATACGAACCCGTTAGGAATTATTAAACCCTAATAAAAAGCGGTGGGCGAAACTCCTTTCGCTCACCGCTGACTTCGTCTTTGCAATAAGACAAAAAACGCACAATAATCCCCATATAACAGTAAAATCGCACTGAACAAGATAAAAAAAGACAGCATACGGCAGAACAGCTTGGCTGTAATTTTGTTTTCTGCCAAGCTCCCTCACAAATCTCCCCAACACGGTTGCGTTGGAGAGGACTGTGACGGTTTTTACCGTAATTTTTAAGCAGGAAAATAACAATAACAGAGGAGAAAGACCTATGTATATGTTTAAATATGTGACGAAGCGTCTTGGCTTGATGTTGTTCACCTTCCTCATCATTTTTACGATGTGCTTTACACTCATCAAGCTCCTTCCTATCCCGACGAACGCACTTCCGGGACAGGACCCCGAGATCGTCATGAAGACTCTCGAAGGACGCGGCTGGATCACAAACATCCGTCCGGCGGCTAACGGAACGTATGATTACGACAGAGTTCCGATACTCATCCAGTTCGGAAACTATATCAAGAGAATATTCACCGAGGGCGACTTCGGTATCGTAACTACCTACGGTGAGTATATGAACATGAATATTTGGGAGGTTTTCGTAGAGCATCTTCCCCCTACGATCCTCATCAATATCTACTCGACCCTGATCGGCGTACCGATCGGTCTCGGTCTGGGTATTTTGGCTGCGCTCAAAAAGAATAAGTGGCAGGATCAGCTTATCAACGTTATCATAATTCTTTTGATATCCATGCCTTCCATCGTACTTGCGCTCATGCTCCAGTACATATTCTGCTTCACGCTCGGCTGGTTCCCGCTGACGATGTCAACGAGTAACGAGTATTTCACGTGGGAAGTATTTCATTCGATGATCCCCGCAGTCTTCGCGCTTTGTCTCGGCTCTATTGCCGGCTACGCACGTTTCACCCGTGCAGAGCTTTCCGAGGTCTTGACGGGCGAGTTTATGCTCCTTGCGAGAACGAAGGGACTTACGAAGCGTCAGGCGATCATGCGCCACGCTATGCGTAACTCGATGGTCGTAATCTTCCCGTCGATCCTTAGTGAATTTATCTCGGTCCTTTCGGGCTCGCTCATCATCGAGAAGATGTTCGGAATCAACGGTGTCGGAGGACTTTACCTTAACTCTATCACCTTCCAGGACTATGATTTCTTTATGCTTCTGTCGGGCTTCTATACCTTGGTCAGCTTGACCGCAGGTATCGTTATCGACATAAGCTACGGCTTCATCGACCCGAGAATCAGAATGGGGGCTAAATAATTATGGACAAGACAAAGAACATATATGATATCCCCGCCGAAAAATTTCAGTTTGCACGAAGAAACGACCTGCTCCACGACAGTAAGTTCGACACCAAGCCGGTAAGCTATTTCCAGGGCGCATTCCGCCGCTTCTGTAAAAACAAGGGCGCGGTCGTTGGCGGAATTATAATCGTAATATTAATACTTTTCGCAATAATTGCACCCTTCTTCACTCCCTTCCAGCCCAAGTACTATGATATGTCGTACGCACACGTCGAGCCCAAGAACGAGTTCTTCGTAAAGCGCGGCTTCGATTTCTGGGACGGCTGCAGAGAGAAGAAGACCAACTACCTTGGATATATCAAGGACTGTGCTCTTGCTCAGGAAACGGGCAGAGAAGTAATTAAGAACGGTAAATATTCGGTAAGTGAAGACGGTACCAACTATACCTACCGTTACGATACCTACTACGGCGTCGGCTTCGGTAAATATAAGGTCATCTCCCGAGAAAAATTCGAGGCGATACAGAAGTATCAGCTCGAGACCGGCAGACAGGTGCTTTATCCCGTCGTCAAGTTCTCGGACAGACCCACGCACACCAAGAACCAGTACGAGGCAGCATACTATTACCAGGTAGAAGACCAAAAGGCGGCTACCTTGCGTCCCAAGGTTGATGAAAACGGCAAGGTAATTCCCAACTATTGGAAATACGAGGCAAACGACGTCTCGAACCAGATAGCAGAGTACAATTCTCTCCGTATCGAAGGCGAAAACGGTATAACGGGTGAGGACGGCAAGCAGTACTTCTATGCTTACGGCCGTAAGGTCGACGGAGGTATAGAGGTCAGAGCCGAATACTACGAGTACTATATCTACGAGCATACACAGGAAAAGAAGGATGGTATCACCAAGCCGGTATTCTGGTTTGGTACGACCAGCACCGGTAAGGACATCTTCGCATGCCTTGCATACGGTGCAAGATTCTCCTTTATTTTCGCCAGCGTCGTTGCAATTGCAAACTTCATAGTGGGAGTTATCTGGGGATCCATCTCCGGTTACTTCGGCGGAAAGATCGACCTTTTCATGGAAAGATTTTCCGAGATACTCGGCTCCGTGCCTACCATGATCGTTATTACGCTTCTCAAATATCACATGGGCTCGTCCAGCCAGGCGCTCGTCCTGTTCATCGCGTTCTTCGCGACGGGATGGATCGGTATGGCAGGCAGAACCCGTATGCAGTTCTACCGCTTCAAGAATCAGGAGTACGTTCTTGCGGCAAGAACGCTCGGCGCACGCGACACGAGAATCATGTTCAAGCATATCTTCCCGAACGGTCTCGGAACGATCGTTACGAGCTTTGCTCTTGTCATTCCCGGTATGATCTACTCGGAGACCAGTCTCTCCTACCTTGGAATCATCAATCTCGAAGCAGGAAACACGACTTCGGTAGGTACGCTTATTGCAGCGGGACAGCAGTCCATCATTGCTAACGCGGCATACGTTGCACTCTTCCCGTGCTTCTTCCTGGTTCTGTTGATGCTCAGCTTCAACTTGTTCGGTAACGGTCTGCGCGATGCGTTCAACCCGTCACTCAGAGGTTCGGAGGATTAAGTCAGATGAATAAAGAAGTAAAATTATCAGTCAATAATTTGAAGATCTCCTTCCGTACCGATGCAGGAAAGGTGCAGGCAGTAAGAGACATTTCCTTCGACCTTTATAAGGGCGACACGCTTGCGATCGTCGGAGAATCCGGATCGGGCAAATCGGTTACTTCGAGAGCAGTTATGGGTATTTCGGCAGTAAACGCCATCTATGAGGGCGGCGAAATACTTTATGACGGTCAGGACCTCGTCCGTATACCGGAGGAGGAGATGCATAAGCTTCGCGGAGACAAGATCGCGATGATCTTCCAGGACCCGCTTTCCTCGCTTAACCCTATTATGCGAATCGGTAAGCAGATCACAGAGGCAATGCTCCTTAAAAATAAGGCAAACCGTAAAGAGGGCCGCGAGACCTTCAATAATACGCTTGCAGCACTGTCCGGCGTAATAAAGGAAGCGCTTGCTAAGAGCGGTAACGATACCGTTTCCGCAAAAGACGTAGACGATTATATCAAGACCTTCGATAACTTCAATATCCAGGCGATCAAGCTTGAAAACAGCTATAACAATGCACGCACAGAGGCGGAGGAAATGATCGCGATCATAGAGGATCTTCTTTTCCTTACCGAAAAGAAGCAGAAGGTCGACGTTATCGCAACGCTCAAGCTCGTAAAGCGCAAGCTCGAATCGATCGAGGATAAGTATTTTGCAGGCAAGTATATGGACGTACTCAAGGACCATATAGCAAGCCTGGAGAATGCAAAGCGCGCAGAACGCAAGAAGGTAACGATAAAGGATTCTGCAAAGAAGGCAATGGGTGCGGGAGCATCCAAGAAGGAAGCATCCGAAGAGACCGTCGCAGTTCTCAAGGCGATCAAGGAGACCGCTTCCGAAATGCTTGCTCAGCCACAGTATAACTTCTTCAGAATCGGTTACTACGTGTATAAGCATCCCGAAACGGACCTTAGCCGGATGTCTGCCGACGAGGCAAACGAGATGGCAGTGAAGTTCCTCGACGAGGACTTTATGGATTCGTTTATGGCGCTTCAGAAGATCGCAGTACAGTATTCCTTCGATAAGACTCTCGAGAATAAGAAGGAAGCAATTGAAGCGCTCAAGAACGCAGTTGACTTCTTCAAGGCAGGAAACTTCACTTCGCATGATGCCGATGCTGTCTGCAAGAGCGTCAATAAGAAGGTACTCGCATCGATCGATCCTCTTGCGATCGTAAAGGATAACGTAGCGTATACCTTCCTCGGCGCTCTCGAAAGAGAAGTTGAAAAGTACTTCTTCTATATCAAGAATAATCCGAAGGAAGAAGCTCGCTTCGCTAAGCAGACCGCAAAGAGAGAAGCTCTCATTGCAAAGGGCAAGACGGTGGACTGGAGCGTTGTTCCGAAGTCCGTTATCGAGCCCGAGGTGCAGATCGAGACTATCGTTTCGGTACTCTCGCGCGTAATGAATAAGTTCCGTGCAGACGTTAATAACGCAAATAGCTTTGACGCTGATAAGCGTTGCCTTGAGATAATAGATTATCTCAAGGAAAAGGCATCGCAGGTCGTTAATACGCTTACGAAGCGTATCGCAAAGGAAAAGGCGATCAAGCTTATGGACGAGGTCGGTATTCCCGAAGCGAGAATGCGTTTCAGACAGTATCCGTTTGAATTTTCGGGCGGTATGCGTCAGAGAATAGTTATTGCGATCGCACTTTCCGCAAACCCCGATATCCTTATCTGTGACGAGCCGACGACGGCGCTTGATGTTACTATTCAGGCGCAGATCCTCGAGCTTATCAACCGCTTGAAGAGAGAGAGAAACCTCTCCATCATATTCATAACGCACGACCTCGGTGTTGTTGCAAATATGGCGGACAGAATTGCCGTTATGTATGCAGGTAAGATCGTAGAGTACGGTACCTCCAACGAGGTATTCTACAACCCGCAGCACCCCTATACCTGGGCGCTCCTTTCCTCTATGCCTGACCTTGATACCAACGAAAAGCTCGACGCTATCCCCGGCACGCCTCCGAATATGATCTATCCTCCCGTAGGCGACGCATTTGCCGAAAGAAACAAGTACGCAATGGAGATCGATTACGAGATGCAGCCCCCTATGTTCGAGGTTTCGCCTACTCACTATGCGGCAACCTGGTTGCTCCATCCCAACGCGCCTAAGGTAGAGATCCCGAAGATCATTACCGAGCGTATCAAGCGTATGAAAGAAAGAGGTGGCAACAATGACTAATAACAATGAAGTATTGTTGAAAGTAGACCATCTTTGCCAGTATTTCCGCTTGGGACGTAAGGATCTTAAGGCAGTTGATGACGTAAGCTTTGATATAAAAAAGGGCGAAGCGTTCGGACTTGTCGGCGAGTCGGGATGCGGAAAGACGACTACAGGCCGTTCGATCATAAAGCTGTATAACATTACCTCGGGTAACGTATACTTTAAAGGTCAGAGAATCGGCGCAGGAACCCGCTCCTATAAGGACGCGATCTCGAAGGCGCGTAACGAGGCGGCAAAGAAGATCAAACTTCTTCGCGCCGAAAAGAACGTCGACGAGGCAAGAAAAGAGGAAATAAAGGCGGAGATCGAGAAGATCAATGATGACCTTTATGAGACTGTTTCAAAGAACAGAGCGCTGATAAGAGACGCAAAATCCGACAGCAGAGCGGTCGATAAACAGCATTCCGCTTCTCTCGTCAAGGAGCTTGAGG
The DNA here is from genome assembly GCA_045591885.1 of Eubacteriales bacterium. Taxonomy (GTDB): domain Bacteria; phylum Bacillota; class Clostridia; order Oscillospirales; family CAG-272; genus Colimorpha_A. The sequence goes on from JAZNTT010000047.1 coordinate 35,812, forward strand.
CAGAATATGCCGAAAAGTTCAAGCTGGCTGAGGGCGATAGCGAAAAGCTCAGAACGCTCAAAAAGGAATACAGAAACCGCCTTCGCGTTGCTAAAAAGAGCCGACTTATCACCCAGATACAGATGATCTTCCAGGACCCGATCGCATCGCTTGACCCTCGTATGACGGTGCGCGATATCATCGCAGAGGGACTGGTAATCAACGGCATTACCGATAAGGAATACATCAACGAAAAGGTTTACGAGATCCTTGAAACAGTTGGTCTCGTTCGCGAGCACGCAGACCGTTATCCTCACGAGTTCTCGGGCGGACAGCGTCAGCGTATCGGTATCGCAAGAGCAGTTATCATGCAGCCCGAAATGATAATCGCCGACGAGCCCATATCGGCACTCGACGTGTCCATTCAGGCACAGGTAATCAACCTGCTAAACGACCTCCGTGAGCGTATGGGTCTTACCATTCTCTTCATCGCGCACGACCTTTCGGTAGTAAAATACTTCTCTGACAGAATCGGCGTAATGTATTTCGGAAAAATGGTTGAGCTGGCAGACTCGGATGAGCTGTTCAAGAATCCGCTTCATCCCTATACGAGATCGCTTCTGTCTGCAATTCCGCTTCCGGACCCCGTGTATGAGAAGCAGCGCACGAGAATAGTTTATAATCCCATAGCGGAGCACGATTATTCAACCGACGCGCCCTCCTTCCGCGAGATCACACCCGGACACTTCGTTCACTGTAACGATGCAGAGGAAAAGAAATACAAGGAAATGATAAATCAGTAAGGATCGACGGATACAGCCAATGAAACAGGAAAATAAATCGCGTTTAATCAAATATATAGTTTGTATTTGTGTCGCATCCTTGATCACGCTCGTGGTTTTTTGGATCCAGGGCTTTTTCACTCACAGTGTTGCGCGGAACCTGCAGGTTCTGGGCGACGGCTTTACCGTATCGGGAGCATTGTTTCTGATGTTTGCAGGAATGATGTTCATAAGCGGAGAGGGTGCTCTTATAGGAATAGGTTGGGTACTCAGAAACGCATTTCTGACGTTCGTTCCGATGGGAAGAAAAAGGCACGAATTATATCGTGATTATAGAGAGAGAAAGCTAAAAAACGCAAAAAAGTCAAGCGATCATTGCCTGCTTGCAGTAGGTCTTGTATTCTTTTTGATCGGCGTTGCGATTACCCTTATCTGGCATTATAATTTCTATAACGTAACAGCTTAATACAAGCCCCTCTATGTGAGGGGCTTTGCTTTATATTAAAAAGCACTTGCGTAGGCAAGTGCTTTTTAATATTACTTTGATTTCTTTTCCTTCTTCTTTTTGACCCTCTTTTTCTTGTCTATATCGGGATCCTCGAAAACCACCTCGGGAGCGCTGTCGAGAAGCCACGGATTGGCAAGATAACGGCGGAAGGTCTTGAAAGCAGATGCGTAAGCGAAGCCGTCACAAATACGCTCGTCGGTGACGACAGTATAGTCAATATACTTGCGGCGAACGGGATTTCCGTCGAGATCAAGCTCGCAAACGTGACGTTTCGTGCCGAACGCAATAAACAGCGGAACGTTACCGAAATTGTAAAGATGATGGTATATCGGCGGGATACCGAGCGAACCCATCGAGGTAATGAACATCGAGCCGTGGAACGGGCTTACCTGCGTAAGACCGCCGGGGAGAAGTCCGAAATAATCAAGCATTTTGAGTATCCAGACGACGAACTTCTTAATAAGACCGGGAACGTAGTTAAGAATACGTGCAACGCCGTCAAAAGCGTTCTCGCCGCCCGAAAAAGCATCGTTATAGGTCTTGGTAAAACGCTCGTAAACCTGCTCCGCAGTGTCGGCAGGCTCAAAAACCGCCTTGATAACGGTGTTGGTATTGGCGGAGGTCAGCTCCTCCTTTACCGCCATATTCACCTGAATGTTCTTGCGGGCGAAGATCTTCTGACCCGAGAGGAATCGGTTAAGATACGGCTTCTGTGAAACGGTGCGGACGTAGGCGGCGAGAATAACGTGCATAATGCCGAAATTCTTCAAGCCCTGCTCGCGCTTTTCTTTAACGTATTTTTCCGCCTGTGTCGTTTCAAATTTATCGGAGAAAAAATTCGTCGCATCGTTGCGCTCGACCATTATGTAGGGAGAAACGTAATCATACGGATCGAGTCCGCGAACCTTGAATCCGTCGGCGCGGTCGCCGAGCTTTCTTCTTCTTTTTTCGTACATCAATATAATCCTTTCAAGGGTTGTATGGTGTTATCCTTAGAATTATATCAAAAAAAATTTGATATGGCAACAGTTTTTTCATTATTTAAGTGAAAATCCTTAATAAACATAGAGCAAAACAAAATCGTTCGTCCAAAACCATCTGCAAAAACGAAACTGCGCCACGGTTTTATCTTTTTTTCGCGCGAAAAACGAGGTAAGTATAAAACCACCCTAATATCGTCAAAAAGAGTTAAAAGGTGATTGAGCGACTTCGACAGACTGTGCGTCCGACTTAGTGTAAAATGTGAAATACTAAAACAAAGGACGGACAAAAAAATGGAAAAAACGGGCTATGAGAAGAAAAAAGAAAAGGGAATTTTGGGCGGACTATCAAAATGGGTCGGTACATATATCAAAACCGAAAAGAAATCGGAAAAAACGGAGGGCAAGGTCGCCGAAGCGGGAATAAGGGGCATTTTCTCATTCACCCTCGCATTTGTGCTTTCGCGTGCCGAGGTGATGGGCGGAACGATGCCGTTTGGTCTATCGTATCTGTGCGGAAGCGAAAAGCACGTTGGCTGGGTGCTTAGCGGGATATTGCTTTCAAGCCTTTACGGTGAAAAACGAACGATATATTTTGTCGCCGCATTGCTTATCGCAACACTTCGCCTTGCGGTGTCTTACATACTTGAAGGCAGGCGCGAAAGGATATTTTCCGAGCCTATATCGCTCAGGCTCGCTGTCGGTGCGGCGGGAGGCTTTGTCTGCGGAATTTACGGAATTTTCGCAGGAGGCTTCAGAAAAGAACAGCTCTTTCAGGCAATCTTTTTGATATTTGCAGTGCCGCTTGCGGCATATCTTTATTCAGGTGCAACGAGTGAAAAGGGAATCGGCGAAACACAGCGAGAGCTTGGATCGTTTACGATTTATTTATCGTTTCTTATCGGTCTGAGCAGCTTCAATTTTCTCGGCTTTTCTCCCGCCACCGTTGTCGGCTCGCTTATGACCTTGACGACAGCTCTCAGCGGCGGAAGCGTCAAGGGAGGCCTTATCGGAATGGCGGGCGGACTCTGTATTAACGCTCCGCAGGCGGTCATGATGGGACTGATGGGCGCGATCACGGGAAGCCTAAGGCGTTATTCGCAGATCGCGGCGGTAGGCGGCGGATGTGCGGGCGGAGTGATATTTGCGCTGCTCACGGGCGGAAGCGCATCGCTTATGACAACGGTTCCAGCGCTTTTGTGGGGCGGGGCAATATGTCTGCCGATAGTGCGCTTCGGCGGAGCGGGGAAGCTGAATATCCTCGGAAGCAGAACGCTTATGAGCGAGGAGGCATCGAGCAGTACGATGCTGATAGCGCAAAAAGAGGAGGCAATGGCGGCTCGTTTGAGCGCGCTATCCGATGCCATGACCTCACTGTCGGGCGTTTTCTATGCGCTCTCAAACCGCCTGACCTCGCCGGGCGCGTGGCAGGTAAGAGGAATATGCGAGGCATCGTTCAAGAAGTACTGCAAATCCTGTCAGCAGAGTACCGTCTGCTGGGGACGTGAATACGAAAGAACCGCAGACGTGATGAATAAGCTTGCAAACGCCGTCGTGCTCCACGGCAACGCCGATTCCTCGTACGTTCCGAGCCACTTTCTCGACGTGTGTCCGAATACGGTAAAGGCGCTTTCGGAGGTCAACCTCTCCCACGCGCGGCTGCTTGAAAATGCCGCACGGCAGAATAAGACGGAGGTCTTTGCCCTCGATTACGAGGCGATGGCAAAGCTGCTCTCCGAGGCATCGGAGGAGAACGCGCAGGAGTACGTTCTCGACAACGCACTGACTGAAAAGGTACGAACGGCGGCGCTCGATATGGGAATGGGCTTTCACAGTATAGCGGTTTACGGAAAAAGAAAAAAAACCGTCATCGGCGGCGGGATCGACCTTGAAAACGTACGTATCTCAACAGAGGAAATGAGAGAGATCTTCTCATCCGCTTGCGGAGTAGAGCTGACGTCTCCCGAGTTCAAGCTCGATGAGGATTATACGACAATGCTTGCGACGGCAAAAAGAAATATAGGCTGTGAATCGGCACGCGCCTCGGTAAAGAAGAAGGGCGAGGAGGTAAACGGTGACAGCGCGATAGTATTTGAAAACCGAGAGGACAAGTATTACGCATTGATAAGCGACGGAATGGGAAGCGGAGAGGACGCTTCGATGACCTCTAAAACAACGGGAATATTTCTCAGTAAGCTCCTGTCTGCGGGCAATAAAAAGCACACCGTCCTCAAAATGCTCAATAACTTCATAAGAAACAAGAACCTCGAATGCTTTGCAACCGTCGATCTGCTTGAAATTGATATGCTGACGGGAGAGGCATCGTTCATCAAAAGCGGTGCGGCGGCGTCGTACGTGATACGAAAAGGCCGTCTTTTCAAAATCGCATCGACCTCGCTTCCTATCGGAATAACCCGAGAAATTGCTTCGGAGGAGGTCAAGTTCAAGCTCGAAAAGGACGACCTTATCGTGATGGTCAGCGACGGCGTCAGCCAAAGCTTTGAGGACGGCGCGTGGCTTCTTTCGATGCTGTCGGACGAGATCGACCCGAAGGGCCCGCTTGCGAATATCGCCCGTTCAATTCTCGAGCAGGCGAAGAAGAAAAACGAGAGAAGCGACGATATGACGGTCGTCGCAGTCAGAGTCATTTAATTGATCGCAGGGGGAGCTTCCTTAAATCGAAAGGGGTATCCAAAGGGGAAAACGTGTGCAGAATTTTGCAAAGGCAAAATTCAAGCCCGTTTCCCCCTTGGCGTGTTTTCTTTTGGAACTTTTCTTTGCACGAGCAAAGAAAAGTGGAAAGAACGTTACATTTCCTTCTTTATCCTCTCAATTGCTCCCTTTTCAACCCTCGAAACCTGTGCCTGCGAGATCCCGATCTCCGACGCGATCTCCATCTGCGTCCGTCCCTTGTAAAACCGCAAATTCAAAATAGTCTTTTCACGCTCCGAGAGATTTTTAAGCGCCTCTCGGAGCGCGATGCTTTCAAGCCAGCTCTCCTCTGATGCAGTATCGTCACGAAGCTGATCCATAACGTAAAGGGAATCGTCACCGTCACCGTAAACGGGATCGTAGATCGAGATCGGCGCTGAAATCGCTTCAAGAGCGCGCGAGACCTCTTCTTTTGTTTTCGTATCGCCTTCCTTGTTAAGCTCCTCGACGATCTCATCAATTGTCGCATCCTTGCAGTCGCGCCGCGAAATGATCTCCTTTGCCTGTAAAGCGCGATAGGCGAGATCGCGTAGCGAACGGCTTACGCGGACAGAGTTGTTGTCGCGTAAATACCGCTTTATCTCACCAATTATCATCGGCATGAATATACCGAGGCGAAAAAAGAAATTTATCAAAACTATTGCCAATGAGGGGGAAATGCGCTATAATTATTCTAATAAACCCCTAAAGGAGCAAAACCAAATGGCAGATAAAAGAAAAGTAGGCACAGTATGCGTTCAGGGCGGATACACACCCGGAAACGGCGAGCCGAGACAGATACCGATAATTCAGAGCACGACGTTCAAATACGCGATGGGCGAGGCGATGGGAAAGCTATTCGACCTCGAAGCGTCGGGATATTTCTACTCGCGCCTTCAGAACCCGACCTGCGACACGGTTGCGGCAAAAATTTGCGAGCTTGAGGGCGGAACTGCCGCTATGCTCACCTCCTCGGGTCAGGCGGCGTCCTTTTACTCCATTTTCAATATAGCGTCCTGCGGCGACCACATCGTGTCAAGCGCTTCTATCTACGGCGGAACGTATAACCTTTTCGCCGTTACTATGAAGCGAATGGGAATCGAGTTTACCTTCGTTTCCCCCGACTGCTCCGACGAGGAGCTTGAAAAGGCGTTCAAGCCTAATACCAAGGCGGTGTTCGGTGAGACAATTGCAAACCCCGCGCTTACTGTTTTCGATATCGAAAGATTTGCGAATGCCGCACATAAGCACGGCGTTCCGCTGATAGTTGATAATACCTTCGCGACCCCCGTAAACTGCCGTCCGTTCGAATTTGGGGCAGATATAGTAACTCATTCGACGACTAAGTATATGGACGGTCACGGCGCGGCAGTCGGCGGATGTATCGTCGACTCGGGTAAGTTCGACTGGACGAAATACCCCGACAAATTCCCCGGTCTCTGCACGCCCGACGATAGCTACCACGGCGTGACCTATACCGAGCGCTTCGGACTCGAAGGCGCGTATATAACGAAGGCGACCGCACAGCTGATGCGTGACTTCGGCTCGGTTCAGTCGCCACAAAACGCATTCATTCTCAACCTCGGTCTTGAAAGTCTGCACGTGAGAATGAAGCGTCACTGTGAAAACGCCGAAAAGATCGCAAAGTATCTTGAAAACAACGACAAGATCGCGTGGGTAAACTATCCCTCGCTTGAATCCTCACCTTATTATGACCTCGCTAAAAAGTACCTGCCGAACGGCTCATGCGGAGTCGTAAGCTTCGGCGTAAAGGGCGGACGCGAGGCGGCGCAGAGCTTTATGGGCAAATTGAAGATCGCCGCTATCGAGACGCACGTCGCAGACGCGCGCTCCTGCTGTCTGCACCCCGCCAGCACGACTCACCGTCAGATGTCCGACGAGGAGCTTGAAAAGGCAGGCGTTCCCTCCGACCTCGTTCGTCTTTCCGTTGGTCTTGAGGACGCTGACGACCTTATAGCAGACATCGAGCAGGCGCTGAATTAACAAGTTACATTGTTTTTGGAACGGCGGGAGCAAGCCCCCGCCCTACAACAGTAGCTTAATATTAACCCAAAGGAAAACAAAAATGCCGATAAAGATACCGAATAATCTCCCTGCCGCCGAGATCCTATCACGCGAAAACATATTCGTGATGGATGAAACGCGCGCGGAGGGGCAGGACATACGACCGCTTCAGATACTGATTCTGAACCTGATGCCGAAGAAGATAGAGACCGAAACACAGCTTTCGCGTCTGCTTGGAAACACGCCGCTTCAGGTTGAAATGGAGCTTATAAAAACGAGCACCTACGAATCGAAAAACGTAGCGAAGGAGCACATGCTCAAATTCTATAAGACGTTCTCCGACGTAAAGCACCGCAACTTCGACGGAATGATAATAACGGGCGCGCCCGTTGAGCAAATGCCGTTCGAGGAGGTCGAATATTGGGAGGAGCTTTGCGAGATAATGGAGTGGAGCAAGACCCACGTTCACAGCACCTTCCACATCTGCTGGGGCGCGCAGGCAGGTCTCTACTACCATTTCGGAATTGAAAAGCGCGCTCTTGACAGCAAGCTTTCGGGCGTATATCCGCACCGCGCCGATTATAAGAATTCAATGCTTCTGCGCGGATTTGACGACGTTTTCCCCGTTCCGCAGAGCCGTCATACGACGGTCGACCGCGCCGACGTTGAAAAGGTCGAGGGACTTAAGATCCTCGCATCGTCGGATGAATGCGGAGTCTACGCGATGGCGACGAAAAACGGCAAGCAGATATTCATAACGGGTCATAGCGAGTACGACGCATATACGCTCTCGGACGAATATTTCCGTGACCTCGACGCAGGGAAAAATCCCCATATTCCGGTAAATTACTTCCCGAACGACGACGTTTCGAAGCCTCCGATAGTGACGTGGCGCTCACACGCAAATCTGCTCTATTCGAATTGGCTTAACTACTTCGTCTACCAGACGACCCCGTTCGACCTTTCAAAGCTCGACGAAAAGGAATAATGAATCAAAAAAACAGACGGCATAAGCCGTCTGTTTTTGCGTGTCGTGATGTTGTTTTATATCTTTAATTTCTCTCCAATATCGGCAAATTCCTCGGGAGTTACCTTAATAACGGCGCGGTCGTAGGTGATAAGACCGTTAATTTCGTCCTCAACGTCGGTAAGCTGCGTGTAGACCGAGGCACAAAGACCGTCTTTGGCAAGGGGGATTATCTCATTTTCGTAGAGCTTGCGAAGTGATGAAACGAATTCCTCACGGCTTTCGCATTTTCCGTATCCGTACGCCTTGTCGGGATTGAAAACGTGGTTTTCAACGCGGTAGCTGTAACCGCCGAATTCCGATAGGAACAGAGGCTTGCTTCCCGCCTTCAGCTTCACCTTTCGGAAGTAAATGTGACGGCTGTCGAGGTCGGTTTCTTTACAACGGTACCAGCCCGATGCGGTGTCGATATATCGGGTCGGATCAAGCGCCTTCAAACGGCGGTAAGCGGAGTCACCGTCAAACTGTCCCCAGCCCTCGTTGAATATCGTCCAAAGGCAGATTGAGGCATGGTTTTTGAGAAGTGCGACAGTCTCGTCAAGGTGCGAAAGGAACGCCTTTCGGCTTCGCTTGTCGGGGTGGAGCTTCTTGTCACTACGCGAAATAAGTCCGATAGTCGGAAGCGCAGTATCTAAGAAAAACGAGTATTTTCCGTTGTTGACCATGTCCTGAAAAACGACGATACCGTGCTTGTCGCAAAGGTGGTAGAAATAGGGATGTTCGACCTTTATATGCTTGCGTAGCATGTTAAAGCCGAGGGCTTTTGCTTGAAGAATGTCGTTTTCAATGCACTCAACCGATGCGGGAGTGAAGATGCCGTCGCTGAAGTATCCCTGATCGAGAAGCCCGTGGAAGAAATAGGGCTTTCCGTTCAGACACAGACGCTGATGCGAATCAACTGTCTTGATCTCAAGCGAGCGGAGAGCGAAGTAGGAGCGCACGGTGTCGCTCTCGGTAACAATTTCAAATTCATATAAATAGGGGTCCTCGGGTGACCACAGACGGGGAGAATCAAGCTTTACCTCGGCTTTTCCGTCCTTGAGAGGGAAAACGACCTGCCCGTCGGGAGTACTTACCGTGACCGTTCCGTCCTCAATTTGACCGCTAAAATGCGCGGTAATTATAGGATTATCGGGCGTAGTCGGAAGATCAAGACGCTCAATGTAATTTTCCTTCACGCTTTCAAGCCAAACGGTCTGCCAGATACCGCTGACGGGCGTGTACCACATTCCGCCGCGCTTATTTGATTGCTTTCCGTAAGGGAGAATAAGAGATGAAAGACGGTCGCGGACGAAGACGGCGAGGGTATTGTTTTCGCTCAAATACTCGGTAATATCAAAGGAAAACGGAGCGTAGCCGCCGATATGCGAGCCGAGCTTGTTTCCGTTAAGAAAGACCTCGGCAACCTGATCGACAGCGCCGAAATGAAGAATAACGCGTCCGACCTTAAAGCCGTCGGGAATCGAAAACTCGCGCTTGTAGCAGAGCGTTTTGCTTTCGTCGAAGACCTCGTTTATCCCCGAAAGAATCGACTCGGGCGGATAGGGAACGAGTATCTCGCGGTCAAAGACCGGGTTTTCTTGAGAGTCGCAAACACCGAAGCTCCACTTGCCGTTGAGATTTATAAACGAATCACGAACGAGCGTCGGACGCGGATATTCGGGAAGCGGAATATCGCCGATGCTCTCGGCGAAGGGGGTCAAAAGCTGATTAAATTCAGACATTCTTTTCGTCCTTTTTGAGATTTGTTAAAATGAGATATACGGCAAGAACGACCGATACGATAAGCGCCCAAACAAAAATGCGCTCGTCGGGTAAAAACGATTTCGTGCCGTCGCTGTTAATTATCTCTTTCGCGTTTTCAAGCACCTTAGCGCCGATTGCCGGCCCGATAACGCCGGGAATAAGCACCTGACAAACGATTCGTAAGCCCTGAAACATTCCCGCCTTGCCCTCTGGTGTCCTGTCACGGAGCATCGCGCCGAAAACGGCGTTACCGCAAAGATAACCGACCATGACGAGCAGGGAGCCGATAAACACGGGAACGGTGGCCTTTACAAAGCACATAATAACGTATCCAATGGCAAGCGTGGTAACGGCGGGGAAAATCACCTTTTTGTACCCGAAGCGGTCATAAAGCCGTCCGTAAAGCACCGAAGCTGCCGCCGCAATTATAATGGCGGGCGCCATTATGAGAACGTAGTTCTCCATTTTCAGAGACACCTCATAATAGATTATGAGGTACGGCATGAACACCTGTATCGAAATTCCGAAAAGCGCAAAGGCAATAAGGGTAATATAAAGCCCCTTGTTCTGCCTTATAACCGACGGGCGGAAGCCGTAGATGATGTTGGCGAAATACTTCGAGTTTTCCTCGCGCCGAGTGGTACTTTCCTTGATAAGAAAAAGTCCGAGAATACCGATAATAAATACCGCAATACCGATGATAAGGAAAATCGCAGTCCAGCTCGAGCCGCGGTCAAGATCAAAAGCCATAAATCCGCCGAAAACTGCAAGCATCGCAATAAGCGGCATAACTGCATTTACGCCCTCAGCCGCACCGCGGTTTCCTTCCGAGGTCTCGTCGGTCAGCCAAGCGTTAAAGGCGGCATCGTTCGCACTTGATCCGAAAAAGGTCATAACGCAGTCGATGATTATGGTAAGCGACACGCCGATCGACGCCGCCGATAAGGTCGGGAAAAGGGAATTAAGAACGCCGTTGTTTATAAGCGCAAAGGACATGATCGAAAGTCCCCACGCAATATAGCCTCCCGCCATAAATATCTTTCGCTTACCGATCTTGTCGGAAAGCGCACCGATAATTACCGTGGTCAGCGTTGCCGTGACCGCAGAAGCGGCGACCATGAGGGAAATATCGTCAGGTCCCGCCGCGAAGCGCTTGTATATGAATACGTTAAGGTACATATTCTCGATGACCCACGCGACCTGTCCGATAAGGGAAAAGACGGTAAGGGTCAGCCAGAATCTCTTTTTACTGTTCAACCTTGCTTTCCTCCTTTTTGGGAGCTAAATTTCCGCCGAACGGAGCAGGTACGATAAATTTGTCGACTATCGGCATGGCAACGTCGACAAGAATGACCGCAATAAGCGCAGTCAGACCCGCGGCGACGTATCCGCGCAAAAGCATCGTGATTAAACCCGCGGCAATACCGCAAAGAGCAGTACCAAGAGTAGTCTTAGCCGCTCTTCGTGGCTCGGACATCAGAAATACGGCAACGAGAAGAGTATTTGAACCGAGCATATTGTAAATTGCGCCGTCAAAGGCGATAAAGTCGGATGCTGCCTCAAGCGACGGAGAAAGATACGCATAAACTCCGACAGTAAGAATAAAGATCAGCGGCAAAGCGATCTTGACGGTTTTTCTTACCAGAAGATAAATCAAGCCAATAATTAGAACAAGACCCGATATTTCACCGATGCGCGCGGAATTAAGTCCGAAGAATACTTCAAATGTCGTCGTGTCGGGAAGGAAGCCCGATAAAACCTTTTCAAGCGGAGAAGCAGGTATCGCCCTGAAGGACTCAAGCTCAAAGGCGAAGGGGTCAAGATTCTGTCCGACCTCGGGAATGACGTTCGTTATTCCGGGAAAAAGAAGAAATACGAGCAGAACAGAAGCGGCAACGTGCGAAACGGAGAACCTGAGCTTGCCGCATCCGAGCTTGATCGCGGTTGCGAAGACGGCGGTCATTATCGGAAGCCAGAGAGGGGAAGATGCGGGTAGAAAAAGCGCGATAATAACGCCGCTTACCGCAGGTGTAATATCAAAGTGCGCTTCTTTTTTCAATACGGTCCTTGAGGCAACGTCAAGGCCCATCATCATTACCGCCGAGATAAGTGCGATGGTAATGGGTCTGAATCCGTAGTGATAAACGCTTAATAAGAAAAGGGGAATGGTTGCAATAATGGTATCAATGCGAAGCGATCGCGCACGTTCGGGAAGCGGAAGCAGAGGATAACGCGTAACTTCCTTAAAGCTTTTGGGACGGCGCGACGGACGGAGGCAGTGATTCCGGTTACTGTTCATTTTCAGCCACCTCCATATCGCCATCGTAAAAATCGGGATCCTCGCCGTCAATATCGACAGAAACGAGTCCGCTGTCGTGACGGAACTTGATTATCGTTTCGGCAAGCGGGATGTCGGACGGACAAACGTAAGAACATGAGCGGCACTCAAAACAGCCCGCCGCGTAGAGAGCGAGGGAAGAGTCTCCCTTTCCGTTTTTGACCTTGGAAAAAATGTCAATGGGCGAAAGCCGTGCAGGACAAACGCCGGAGCAACGGCGGCATCCGATACAGCTGATCTCCTCCCTTTCCTTTATCGGCTCAACGGGCATTACCACGATGGCTTCAGTGCGTTCGGTCATCGTTTCGCCCGTTATCTCCGCGCCAAAGAGATTTTCTGCGCAGACAGCGCGTTCACCGTCGCCAAGAGAGGCAACCTCCTTCAGCGGAGAGCCGAAGGGAAGGGTGAAAACGTCGACCTCGCCGCCAAGCTCGGCAACCGTCAGATAGCCTCGGCAGAACGGAATACCCTCAACGAGTGCGCGGTAGCAGGCAAAGCAGAGAAGCGGCGATATTACGGGATAGCCCGCATCGAAAATATCCTTTGCGGCATTTATCTCGACGTTATAAAGCGCGGAAAGAGTGAGCTGCGGAATTGCCGCAGGGAGCTTGTCCTTCGTCAGAACTATCTTAAACATCTTGCTCTTTTTCGGTATATGCGTGTAAAGATTTTCTGCGGCGGTAAGATCGGAACGGGGAATTGCAAAATTGCAGGTTCTCGCGCCGAGCAGCTTCATAATTATTTTCGCGCCGAGAAGCACCTTTTCGGGGAAATTGCGAAGTATAAACAGACGGCTGTCGTTATAGAGTGATCCGCCGCAGTCAACGGTGAGGTGTCTCGGGTCACGCTTGCCTTTTTTTATGGGAGCGATACCGCGTTCGAGCAGAAGAGAGGAAAGCTCACTTTCCATCATGTCTGCAATATTTTTTTTCGGCGCGTCAAAAGGCGCTTCGGCCTCCGCCTTTGCGTCGGTAAGAAGCGTTATATCAACCCTGTTTCCGATGTGGTAGATCTGCTCCACCTTACCGCCGACACCCGCAAAAACCGCGGGAGAGGTATCGGTTGCGCGTGCGATCAATCCGAACTGCTTAACGGTGTCGCCCTCATTGAGAACGCATTCAGCCCCGTTTTTGAGTGAGAGGAACAACCGCTCGGGCAGGTGATTTATTGACTCCTCGGGCGGAGCGTATTTTCTTGCGAACGGAATGCCTCCGCGATAGCTTTTAGCCATAATTTCTCCCGAATAAAGAAAATTTATATTACCATTATACCTTAATTCCATATAAATTACAATAATAAAGAGCTATTTTCTTTTGTTATGTAAAATATGACGGCTTTTTTGCAAAAAAAGTGCCGCAAACGGTTATATGATACCGTATGTTCAAGATTTGTTTATATTTCCGTGCTATACTGTATGAGTGAAAATTTGTCAACCGATAATGGGGGATATATAAATGATTAAAATACAAAATCTGACAAAAAGCTTCGGCAGCAATATAGTGCTGAATAACGTTAGTTTTGAAATAGGAACGGGTGAAATAGTCGGCTTCCTCGGGCCTAACGGCGCAGGAAAAAGTACCACCATGAATATTTTGACGGGCTTCCTTTCCTTTACCGAGGGAAAGGTCGAGGTCGACGGTCTTGATATGTTCGATTTCCCGAATGAGGCAAAGAAGAGCATAGGCTATCTTCCCGAAACGCCCCCGCTCTATCCCGAGATGACTGTAACCGAATACCTCAATTTCGTATACGAGCTTAAAGGCTGTACCCTCGATAAGAAGAAGCACATCGAGGAAATACTTGAGGTCGTCAAGCTCACCGATGTAAAGAAGCGCGTGATCGGTCACCTTTCAAAGGGATACCGTCAGCGTATAGGAATCGGACAGGCGCTTATCGGAAACCCGAAGGTAATAATCCTCGACGAGCCGACAGTAGGTCTTGACCCGAGACAGGTAGTTGAGATAAGAAACCTTATAAGAACTCTCGGCCTTAACCACACCGTTATCCTCTCGACACACATTCTTCAAGAGGTTCAGGCGGTATGTGACCGAGTTATCGTAATAAACCGCGGAAAGATAGTTGCGGATAAGCGCACAGAGGACCTCGCGTCGGCAGTTGAGGGCAACCGCCGTTTGAGCGTCAAGGTCTGCGGCCCCGAAAAAGAGGTAACGCAGGCGCTTCGCGCACTTCCGGGCGTATATTCGGCGGAGTGCCTCGGAAATCTCGATTCCGACAGCTACTCCTTCGTTATCGAGAGCGATTCCGCTATTGATATAAGAAAACCGCTCTTTTCAATGCTTGCCCGCAACGGCTGGCCGCTGATCGGAGCTGAAGCTTCAAACGTCAATCTTGAGGACGTATTCCTTTCGCTGATAAACAACGGAAGCGACGATAACAAGAAAAAGCGCAGAAGCAAAAAGCGTAACGCTAACTGAAAGGTAGGGCAAAAATAATGTTTGCAGTATTTAAAAGAGACTTCGTGTCCTATTTTACAACCCCGATAGGCTACGTCTTCATGGCGATCTTCCTTGCGGTAAACGGCGGACTTTTCTCGCTCAGTACCCTTCAGGCAGGCGCCGAGGCGAGCATTTCGGGATACTTCTCAATGGTGACCCTTATCATCGCAGTCGTCATTCCCGTGCTTACGATGAAGAGCTTTTCCGAGGAAAAGAAGCAGAAGACGGAGCAGCTTCTTATGACCTCCCCCGTCAGCATCGGCAAGATCGTTATGGGAAAATTTCTCTCGGTATATACGATATTCTCTGGCACCTTCATTTTCGGAACGATATTCAATTTCTCGGTCTATCATGAATTTGCCGATTCGCTCTATCTCTGGGTCGTTGAGGACGCAAAGAGAGAAGGAGCAATAACGAGATGGGACGTCTTTTCCCACTTTGCGCTTTCGATAATCGGCCCGACGATAGCTGTTCTTCTTATCGGCGCGGCGTTCGCGGCGATCGGAATATTCATTTCCGCACTTTCCGAAAACCAGCTCGTATCGCTTATCGGAACGATCGCGATCCTGCTTTGCTTTATGTTTATCGCCTCGTTCAATTACCTTATTCCCTTCGCACCCGTGCGCGAGGTTCTTGAATGGCTCTCGGTATACAGCCGAAACGGAAACTTCATTTACGGCATATTTGATTTTGCCGCAATAGTCTATTATATCTCGATATGCTTCGTATTCCTTTTCCTGACGGTACGCGTATATGAGAAGCGCCGTTGGGCATAAGAGAGGAGAGATGATACGATGAATATGAATTACGATCCTATCAAGGACATTCAGAAAAAGCGCCGCTTTAAGTACGGCACCTTTGCAGTCGCCCTCACGGTGACTGTCATCGCTCTCGTTGTCGTTATCAACGCGATCTTCACCGCCCTTTGCGTAAGGAACGGCTGGTATATTGATATGACCGAGCGCGATCTCTATACGCCCGATCCGAACGCCATGGAGCTGCTTGAGCAGTACAGAGGAAGCGAGGAGTTCAACGTCGAATTTATCTTCTGTATGCCGGAGGATAAGCTCGTAAAGCATGATCTCTGCAATATGGTAAATAACGTATTGAAGCGCTACGATGAGGAATACGATTTCATCAGCGTAAAATACGTTGACATCAATAAAAATCCTCAGCTTCTCGATAAGTATCTTAACAATACCGCCGCATCTCCGAGCAAAACGAGTGTTATCGTGACTAACGGCAGAAATTCGATAGTCTACTCGATCGACACCTTCTTCGTAAGCAGTGACGGAAACGCGGATACCTTTTACGCGATCAACGCCGATCAGAAGATAGTATCGGCGGTAATGCGTCTTTCGGGAGACAATCCGATCGCATATTTTGTCACGAACCACGGCGAGGCGGTAGAGGGTACAGCGCTTCGTGAGCTTTTTGTTGACGCAGGCTATAACGTAAAGAATATCGACCTGACAGCAGAGGAGCTTGATCCCTCGGCAAAGGTCGTGGTCATCAATAACCCCAAGACCGATTTCTGGGGTGCGGGTCAGGCGGTAAACGAAATAAAGAAGCTTGACAATCTCCTCGACGGCTCGGCGGGACTTATGGTGTTCCTTGACGAAACGGCAAACGAGCTTCCTGTTCTTGAGGACTTCCTTGAGCATTGGGGAGTAAGATATGAACGCCAGAGCGTCCGCGATTATGAAAGCAGCGTTCCGGGCAGCGACGGAAAGATAATATACGCGAAGTATGTAACGGAGGGTACCGCCGCAGCTATCACAAAGTCGCTTCGGAATAGTTCAAGCCCTCAGAAGCCGGTCATCACTAACTGCCGTCCGATAACTCTGCTCTACGATGAAAAGTATTTCAGTAATAACGGCGCCTCGCGTATCGCATCGAGCGTTCTCGTTACGACAAGCAACGCCGAAGCGTATCCTCTTGAAGAGGGCGGCGAATCGAGCAAGGGTATTATGAATGTTCTTACCCTTACCGTTCAGAACAAAATGAAGGACAACGTTCAGCAGCAGTCCTTCCTGCTTGCGGGCGGAACAAATGCGTTCTCCGACAGCCAATATATAAACGGAAGCTCCTATGCAAATAAGGATATCCTTTACAACGCAATGAAGATATTTGCGAAGAAGAACGTACCTGTCGGAATGACCGCAAAGGTGTTCAGCGACGATTCCCTTACGATAACCGCTGAGGAAGCAAACAGATGGACGGTTATATGTACGGTAGTATTCCCCGCAATCATTGCGGTGGTTGGTATCGTGGTATACGCAAGGAGACGCTACCTATGATAAAAAGGCAAACTATCATCGCGGCAATATGCGCCGTCCTTGCAATTGCTCTCGGAATCGTGTATTTCGTGACGGTGAAGCCGATGCTGATACCCGAGGAGGAAAAGGTAACGCCGATTGAGCTTATCGATCCCCTCGAGGTTCGCACCTATGATCAGGAAAGAGTATATCTCTTCCCGCCTCTTGAAAGAGCGAGAATAAAAAAGATAGAGGTTCATAATAAGAACGGCGGGTACACCTTCTATAAAGCGAAGAACGATACCTTCTATATCGAGGGAATGACGCAGGCGCCCTATAACCTTATGGCACTTACCTACCTCATTACAACAACAGGCTCAGGAATTGCATCGGAAAGATACCTTATTGATGATAATACCGACCTTTCGGTATACGGCCTTGCCGCGTCCGATGACCCGGCATACTTCATTATAACCGATGATAATGACGTGTCGCACAGAGTCTGGGTGGGAAACAAAGCTCCGACGGGCGATGGTTATTACTGCCAGTATGATGAAAGAAAAGCGGTGTATCTTATAAAAACCGCGGGCTTCGATGTGCTTCTTTCCGACGTTTACGGAATCATGACTCCGACTCTCGGACTTCCAATACCGGAAAACGCATATTCGCAGGTATCCCTTATGGGAGCGATAAAGAACGGAGTTCCGCTCTTTGAGATCAAAACCCTGTCTCCCGAGGAAAACGGAAGCGATAAGACCGAGAAGCCGACGTATAGCTACGAGTTCACCTTTAAGGCACTTAAGGCGTTTAATCCGAACGTGTCGATGCGCGACTACGTATTGAGTCTCCTTTCGGGGCTTTCCGGAAAGCGTGTTGTTGCGCACGGGGACGAAATAACCGAGGAATCTCTTAAAACCAAATACGGTATTGATATAGGCAATCCTTATTACTGTATCTACTATAAGTATACGGAAGATGCGTATATCTTCCTTTCCTCGCCCGACAAGGACGGTAACTGCTATGCGTATTCGACGGTGTATAATACCGTAACGACGATATCGCTGTCATCAATGCCCGTCTACTATTTCGGCGTGCACGATTTTGTCGAATCGAATATTGTAAACACTATTATTTCGAATGTCAGCAAGGTTGAGGTTAAGGGCTCGATACCCGACGAGGGAATCGAGGTTGATTCCGCTTACGGAATCGAGACCACGTTTATCGAGAACTCCGAGCAGACGGTGCAGTCGGTATGGAACATCAAGACCAATAAGCACTTCTCGGACGACGAGGTCAGAAACTTCAAGCAGATATACGGAGATATGGTCCGCCTTTATATTGAGGGCGAGGTCAATGTCAGCAAGATAGAGGAGTCGGAGCATATCGCAACGGCAACCATAACGCTTACCGACGGAACCGTAAAGAGATACGATTTCTATGCGTATAACAACACACGTTGCTATTTTACGGTAAACGGTGCTCTTCATGAAAACTATTCCTTCTACGTTAACAGGGATAATGTTGAAAAGCTGATCCGCGATACCTATCGCTTCGATCTCGGCTACACGATCGACCCGAACGTATGATTTTTCAAGAATAAGGGCTACCGCTTAAGCGATAGCCCTTATAATGAAAGGCAAGAAAATGAAAAAGATAATTTCTGTGCTTATGGCAGTTGTCATGCTGTCAACGATCCTCATGTCCTGCGGAGATAAGGTAGCAAGGCTTCCGAAGGCGGAAAACGGCAAAACGGTGTTTACCCTCGGGGGCAAGAAGATAAATTACGATTATGTAAGATACGTCTACCTTAACACAAAGGCGGATATGGAATACGGAGAGGACGAGGGCTATTGGGAGAATAATCCCGATGCTCTTAACGAGCTGAAGCGGGCTACTCTTGATACAATAGCTCATAACCGCGCGATCGAAATGCTCGCAGAGCGTTATAAAATAACTCTGACAGACGAGGAGAAAAACTCAGTAGGCGATCTTCTGAGCGACCTTAAGAAGGACAAGAATGGCTGGGAGGAAGCAAAAAAAGAAAGCTTCCTTACCGATCATGCCTTTGCGTATCTCCAGCGCTTTTCGGTGCTTTGGGGCAAAATATACGACCATGTAACAGCTCCCGAAAGCGGAATAATCAAGAGTGATGACGAAACCGTATTTGAGGATATCCCCGTCAATTTCAGAAACATAAGATATGTGTATATCGAGTACGACGAAACGAATAAGGCGCAAAAGAAGGCTCTTGCCGAGCAGGTGCTTGAAAAGGCAAACGGCGGCGAATCCTTTATTCAGCTTATAAAGGATTACGGCGAGGACACGACGATGGCTAATTTCATAGACATCGGTTACTATTATACCGTCGGCTCGATAGATCCGACCGTGGAGGCAGCGGCGGAAAAGCTTGATTTCGGTGAGATAAGCCCGATAATCGACGTAAAGACGGGCTTCTTTATCGTTCAGCGTTACGTGATCGACCTTGAATATGCCGATAAAAACATCGCAATATTCGTCGATTACTATCTCGGCAGAAAATTCAACGAAATGGTTGCGGAGATCGAGAAAAGCATGGAAATTGAGCTTTCCGATTTCTGGAACAATTTAAGGCTTGACGATATATACTAAAATGACATCGGAGGAGAAAATAATGCTCCAAGTGATATACTCGGCAGGGCTTACGGGCGTTGACGGCTTTCCCGTCACGGTCGAATGTAACTGTGCAAACCGCCTTTCCAAATTCGAGGTGGTCGGACTGCCCGACGCGGCGGTAAAGGAAGCAAGGGAGAGAATAAAGGCGGCGGTCGAAAACAGCGGCTTTGAATTTCCCGAGGCTGAAATTACCGTAAATATGGCACCCGCCGATAAGAAAAAGCAGGGCTCGGCTTATGACCTTGCAATGCTTATCGGAATACTTGCCTCCTGCGGCGCACTCTCGCTCCCAAAGGACATAGCCGATACTTGCTTTATAGGAGAGCTGTCGCTTTCGGGGGAGGTAAGAGGCGTTAAGGGCGTACTGTGTATGTGCCTTGCCGCGCGGAACGCGGGCAAGAAAAAGGTGTTTGTCCCTTACGAAAACGCAGGCGAAGCATCAGTCACTGACGGAATCGAGGTCTACGGCGTAAAAAATGTCCGCGAGCTTATTCTCCACCTTAAAAATGAAGCACCGATCATGCCGACAGTGTTTGATATGAAGCTCTTTGAAGAGGGAAGCACCAATTTCGGCTTCGATTTTTCCGACGTAAAGGGACAGGAAAAGGCAAAAAGAGCGCTTGAAATTGCCGCCGCAGGCGGTCATAACGTGCTGCTCATCGGCCCTCCCGGTACGGGAAAAAGTATGCTGGCGAAGAGAATACCGAGTATTCTCCCGCCGCTCCACTTTGAGGAAGCAATAGAAACAACGAAGCTCCATTCCGTCGCGGGAATACTCCCCGAGGGTGTCTCGCTTCTCACAAGCAGACCGTTCCGCTCACCTCATCATACGCTTTCCCCGATCGCACTTGCGGGCGGAGGAACTATTCCAATGCCGGGAGAAATATCTCTTTCGCATAACGGTGTTCTCTTTCTCGATGAGCTTCCCGAATACTCGAAGCAGTCTGCGGAGGTTCTCCGTCAGCCCCTTGAGGACCATAAAATAACGATAACGAGAGCATCGGGAAGAGTAACCTTCCCCTGCTCGTTTATGCTCGTCTGTGCGATGAATCCGTGCAGATGCGGCTACTACGGACATCCGACGCGCCAGTGTACCTGCCGTAAAAAGGATATATCCGATTACTTACAGAAAATAAGCGGCCCGCTCCTTGACAGAATAGACATTCAGATAGAGGTTCCGTCCCTTTCCTACGACGAGCTTGCATCAAGCAAGGCGGAGGAAAGCTCTGAAACTATACGCGCACGCGTTGTTGAAGCACGCAGACGTGCAGTCAACCGCTTCCGCGCAAACGGAGAGACCACCTTTAGTAACGCGGGAATGGAATCGTCGCAGATAAGAAAATACTGTCAGCTTTCCGACACCGCGTCGAATCTGCTCAAAAATGCATTTGAAAAAATGGGACTTTCGGGTCGCGGATACGATAGGATCTTGCGCGTGTCGAGAACTATTGCCGACCTTGACGGAAGCGAAAACATAGAAGCAAAGCATATAGCAGAGGCAATTCAGCTTCGCTCGCTCGACAGAAAGTATTGGTGAGCGAAATGCTGAAAAAGAATACGTATTACACCGTCACCGTCACCGATATGAACGACCTCGGCTACGGGGTCGCAAGGGTAGAGGGGATAGTCACGTTTGTTGACGGCGGAGTGACGGGCGACGAGCTGGAAATTAAAATTATAAAGGCGGCAAAGGATTACGCCGTATCAAGAATTGAAAAGATATTGACCCCCTCACCCCACCGCGTGTCTCCCGATTGCACGGTTTTTCCGCGTTGCGGCGGATGCTCCTTCCGACATATCAGCCGTGAATACGAGCTTGAGCTGAAGAGAAGCATCGTGGTATCGGCTTTCCGTAAAAACGGCATCGATGCCAAGGTCGGAAAGGTGCTGACCGACGAAAGAGTCAGCGGTTATCGCAATAAGGCGCAGTATCCGATAGACGAAAACGGAAATATCGGCTATTTCGCGCGCCATTCTCACACCGTCATTCCCTGCGAAAAATGCGAACTCACCGCTCCCGAGCTGTCCGAGATCGCATCGTTCGTATCGGACTATATAAGGAGCAAAAAATGGTCGGTCAAGCATATATATCTGCGAATTGCCGAGAAAACAGGGCAGATAATGACCTGCCTCGTCACGCCGAACGAATCGCTTGACGGCGAAAAGGAGTTTGCGGAAGTGTTGACAACACGCTTCCCAAACGTAGTCAGTGTACTTCTAAATATACACCCCGAAGAAACGAACGTCATACTCGGCAAAAAGATAAAGGTGCTGTACGGTGCCGACAGGATAGAGGATATCCTATGCGATTGCCGATTCGGCATATCGTCGCTGTCGTTCTATCAGGTCAACCGCTCCTGCGCCGAGCTTCTGTATAACGAGGCAATAAAGCGCGCAGGCGATGCAAAGAAGGCCGCAGACCTGTATTGCGGCGCGGGAACTATCGGAATTTCCTTTGCGAAATCCCGCCCCGACGCATCAGTCCTCGGTATCGAAATAA
This sequence comes from Eubacteriales bacterium, assembly GCA_045591885.1. Classification (GTDB taxonomy): domain Bacteria; phylum Bacillota; class Clostridia; order Oscillospirales; family CAG-272; genus Colimorpha_A. Next base: position 57,754 of record JAZNTT010000047.1, read on the forward strand.
TCCCGCAGGCGGTCGAAAACGCGAAGGCGAACGCCGAACTCAACGGCATAGAAAACGCAGAATTTATCTGCGCCGACGCGATGACCTTCGAGATAGACGATTTCGACTGTGTGTTCATCGACCCGCCGCGTAAGGGTATGTCGGCTGAGCTGACCGATAA
>JAZNTT010000048.1:0-5438 GCA_045591885.1 Eubacteriales bacterium
AAAGGAAATAGCGAAGAACGTGATAGAGGAATGCTTTGACCGCGGAATAGATGAAAGAAGCGAGATAAAGAATTCCGTCAAGAACGCTCTTTCACGCTACATTCTTCAAACTACGGGCAGAAAGCCGATGATATTGCCGATAATTATGGACGTATAATAAAAAAGAGCAAACACAACCGTGTTTGCTCTTTTAATATTCAGAATTGTTCTCCGAAGGGAGGCGGAGGGGGAGGAGGCGGGGGAGGCATTGTTCCGAAGGGATCAAACCAGCCCTGACTCGATTTGAGATCGGAATAGAAGTTGACCATCGTCATCTGCATATACGGCTCAAGCCATATATAAAGAAGTCCGAGCGTCGGTATTGCAAGAAGCGCCCAACCGATAAAGGAAAGGCTGAGAACAAAATATTCCCATTTTCTTCCGTTCATCATTCTCTCGGAGGTCCGAAGCGCCTCCATTGCGGGCATATTCGGATTCTCGGCGATAATGTACGGCGCCTGAGAGTAGGCAAATGCCTTGATTATTCCGGGAACGATAAACAGCAGCGACCAAAGCACGGTGAAAAGCGAGGCAAGAAGCGTCACCTTAAGATACGGCCAGAAATTGTTGAAGCCGTCGAAAAGGTCTTTTACTCTCGGTCGGTAGCTTGGATCTGCGGCGATTCGGAAGTGAATATAGGTAAGTCCGAGCGCCATCGCGGAGGAAAGTATCAGAGATATAACAACTCCGACCGCAGGCAAGCCCGAGCCGATCGATCCAATGAACGATGCAACGACCGAAACCCAGAAAAGCGCCCCGATCTTTCCGTCTATTTGAAGCCTTGCCAAGGCTTTCATTTCTTTTCTTGTCATAACACCCTCCTTTGAGGTTTGTAATAATATTATAGCACTATGATATGAAAAAGTAAATGAATATGATGAAAACTTTTTACTCTATATACGGATTTTTCTTGAAAATCTCACTTACCGCTTCTTTTCTGCAAAGCGACATAAGCTTATCTGCGCGGAGCGAAAGCTCGAACTGCTTGCGGGTATTATAGGGCAGATTAAGCCCGTCGGCGGGTTTAGTTACAATCTCAATAGACGCAGTTTTTCTGACCTTGCTGAGATATTCTCTGCCTTTGCCGTTCGCGGCTAAAAGATTGGAAAAGAGCGGACGAGTATTGACCGTCTCGGCTTTCACGCCGAGAACGGAAGAAAGGATCGCACGCCTAATTCTTGCCGCAGTATAGCTCTTGTTTACGCAGGACGAAATAAGCCCGTCAAGGGACGAGACGTTTTCAGCGTTTGCCTTTATAAGCCCCGCAACACCGCCGTTCATTCCGTAATAAGAAGAGAGAAATTCTGCATCGGTCGTTCTTATCGTATGAAGCGCAACCGATTCATACGCGCTTATGTCAGTCGGAACGCTTTTTTCAAAAGCCGAAATTGCACTCTCCGAAAGCATCTCTGATACATCACCGCCGCCGTATATAAGCTCGCGCGAGCGAGAGGCGGAATATCCTTCCTCGCGCTTGTAGGTGTAGGGAACTATACCGCAGTCCTCGTCCTTCAGCGCGGCAATGTACTCGACTCCGAGAATGTCGTTCGGTGTCGTCGGGAAACCGTCGCCCGAGAGGGAACGGAAAATTTCCTCGGCACTTTTTATGTGTCCGTTCTTACCGTTTTCGCGTATCGCGTTCAGATACTCTTCCGAGCGTATAACGTCAGCGGCACGGGAAAGCTCGGAAAGGCTTCCGTTTTCGCTTCCGAAAGCGAGAATATCGATTCCGCCGAGGGCAGAAATGAGAGCAACAGCACCCTTGGAGAAATGCTCGGCAGACGACGAGCAGTAGGGGCAGGGAAGCTCAAGCACGAGATCGGAGCCGTTCTTTATCGCCGCCTCGGCGCGCAGATGCTTCGGATAAACAGAAAGCCGACCGCGCTGAACCGTGCTTCCGCTCATGACGCTGATAACCGTTGTGCCGGCACCGAAATGTTCGCGAACGAGGTCTATTTGTTTTTTATGCCCCAAATGAAAGGGATCGTATTCGCATATTATCGCTACGGTTTTCATTTTTCTGCTCCTTTGAAGGTAATATTTCGTGAAAAGACTTGTAATTTAAGGAAAAATAGTGTATAATCGTAATGTTAAAAATGTAAATTTAAATTCGGAGGAAATAAATAATGAAAGTTCTTGTTGTAAATGCAGGAAGCTCATCTCTTAAGTATCAGCTTTTCGAGACCGAGAACGGCGCAGTCCTTGCAAAGGGTATATGCGAAAGAATCGGTATCGACGGTATTATCGAGCATCGTCTCGGTGAGGACGGCGAAAAGAACAAGCGCGAGCTTGATATGCCTAACCACGCAGTCGCCATGAAGATCGTAGTTGATACTCTTACAGATGCTACCCTCGGATGCCTTTCCGATATGGGTGAGATCAAGGCGGTCGGACACCGCGTTGTCCACGGCGGTCCTTACTTTTTTGAAAGCTGCCTCGTAACGGACGAGGTTATTGAGAAGCTCAAGCTCTGTAACGATTTCGCACCTCTTCACACCCCCGCACACCTTATGGGTATCGAGGGCTGTACCGAGGTAATGCCTACCGTCCCCCAGGTTCTTGTGTTCGATACCGCGTTCCATCAGACCATGCCCGATTACGCATATACCTATGCGCTCCCCAAGGACATGATCGAGAAGGATCATATCCGCCGCTACGGCGCACACGGAACCTCTCACCGCTTCGTTTCTATCGAAATGGCAAAGCTTCTTGATAAGCCCGTAGAGGAAACCAAGATCGTAACCTGCCATATCGGTAACGGCTCTTCGATTTCCGCGGTTAAGGGCGGAAAGTGCATCGACACCTCTATGGGCTTTACTCCCCTTGAAGGCGTTGAAATGGGTACCCGTTGCGGATCTATCGACCCCGCGATAGTAACCTATATTATGAAGAAGTACGGTTATACTCCCGACGAGATGTCGAACTTCATGAACAAGAAGTGCGGCTTCCTCGGTCTTTCGGGTATCTCTTCCGACTCCCGCGATGTTGAGGCGGCTATCAGAGAGGGTAACGCTCAGGCGCTCCTCTCCGCTAACGTTCTTGCATATCAGATCAAGAAGTACATCGGCTCCTACGCCGCTGCAATGAATGGTCTTGATGCGATCGTGTTCACGGCAGGTATGGGTGAAAATAGCATCGAGCTTCGCGAAAGAGTATGTAAGGAGCTCTCCTACTTCGGCGTTGAGATCGACCTTGAGCTTAACGCAAAGACCACCCGTCAGTCCAACAACGTTGAGCTTTCGACGAAGAACTCCAAGGTCAAGGTCTACGTTCTTCCTACAAACGAAGAGCTTATGATCGCAAAGGATACCGAAGCTATCGTAAGCAAGCTTTAATAGGTTTTATGAGTTCTCCCCAAATTGGGGAGGACTTTTTTGTTTACTGAAAAAAATATTCGCTATGCCGTAGGGCGGGGGCTTGCTCGGAACCCCCAAAGCTCATTGCATTCGCTACGGGGAACCCCGCGCGCTCCCGCCGTTTAAAAGCCATGTAACTAAATGCTTTATTGAAGTGGAAAGGCATACGGCGGGAGCAAGCCCCCGCCCTACAAACAAATATCTATTTCGTTATGTTTACTCGTTCTCCTCTTTCTTCACCGTGCCGTCTTTTCTGCTGTAAGTAACGAGATATAAGTATGCGCGTGCATATCGAATAACAAATTTTTTGCCTATAAGCAAAGGAAGAGAGCTGTAACGCGTACTAAACTCTCTCCCTTCAATTTCATTCTTCGTTTTCCCAGTTGTGATAGACGTTCTGAACGTCGTCGTTTTCGTCGAGCTTTTCAAGAAGAAGATTCATGTTCTTGATAGCGTCCTCATCCTCGAGAGTGACGTAGTTAGACGGAATCTTGTCCTTGTCGGCAGAAACGATCTTGTAGCCCTTGCTTTCAAGATCGGCACGGATAGCGGAAAGATCCTCGGGTACAGTGTAGATCTCAAACGCTTCCTCGGAAGCAACGAAATCCTCAGCACCTGCCTCAAGAGAATCCTCCATAAGCTTGTCCTCATCGACCTTGCCGTCGTTTTCGATAACGATAACGCCCTTGTCAGTGAAGAGGTAGCCGACGCATCCGCTTGTACCCATATTTCCGCCGTACTTGTCAAAGAAGTGACGAACCTCGGCGGCGGTACGGTTACGGTTGTCGGTCGCAGTCTCAACGATTACGGCAACTCCGCTCGGACCGTAGCCCTCGTAGGTTATCTCCTCGTAAACTGCGGCGTCAGCGGCAGATGCCTTCTTGATCGCGCGGTCGATGTTATCGTTAGGAACGTTATTATCCTTTGCCTTTGCGATAAGATCGCGAAGACGCGAGTTAGAGTTCGGATCGGGACCGCCCTCTTTAACTGCGATTGCGATCTCCTTGCCTATCTTAGTGAACACCGAAGCTCTCTGCGCGTCGGTCTTCTCCTTTTTATGCATTATATTTTTCCATTTACTGTGTCCTGACATATCATTTAACCTCGTATATTAGATCTTTGGTGTTTTCTTCAAGCATATAAGCCCGAAAGCGTTTCCGAGAACGGTCTTCGTTGCCTCACTTAGACGCACGCGGAACGCGCGAGCGTTATCCTCGTTTGCCGAAAGGATCGGGCAGTCGTGGTAGAAGCGGTTGAACGCCGCGCAGATGTCGAGAATGTATCTCGTTATTACCATCGGCTCGCTGTCGGTGATAGCGTCGTTCACCTTTTCGGTGAAGAGCGAAAGAACTCTGCAAAGCGCCGCTTCAGCCGCCTGCGGCTCATAGCCGTCAGACAGTGACTTTTCGGGAACTCCGCCTGCCTTCTCGATGATCGAGCAGCAACGCGCGTAGGTGTACTGCGCGTAAGGACCGGTGTTACCCTCAAAGGAAAGGGCGTCCTCGAGCGAGAAGTCGTTATCCTTGATACGGCTGTTGGTAAGATAATAGAATACGATAGCGCCGATACCGACTGCTTCTGCAACCTCGTCCTTGTTTTCAAGGTCGGGGTTCTTTTCTTCCATTATCGCTTTGACCTTCTCAACAGCCATTTTAAATAGGTCTTTGAGAAGAATTACGTTGCCTGTTCTCGTTGCGAGCTTCATGCCGCCGATGGAAACGGTGCCGTAGGGAATGTGAACGAGCTCGCCGTACCATTCGTAGCCCATAAGCTCAAGAACCTTGAACCACTGCTGGAAGTGAAGTATCTGCTGATTCGACGTAACGTAAACGCACTTGTCGAAGTTATAATGCTCCTTGCGGTAAACTGCCGCCGCAATATCACGCGTAGGATAAAGCGTCGAGCCGTCGCGCTTAAGAATAAGGCAGGGGGGCATATTGTATTCCGAGAGGTCAACTATCGAAGCGCCGTCGTCTATCTTGAGCAGATCCTTGTCGCGCAGGCTCTGAACCTGTGCAGGCATAAGATCGGTGTAGAAGCTCT
>JAZNTT010000049.1:0-7179 GCA_045591885.1 Eubacteriales bacterium
GTTGAAAACGAGGTCGTCGGCAAGATAAACGGGGGATTTCTCGTTCTTCTCGGCGTCGGAAAGGGCGATACCGAAGCGGAAGCCGACCTGCTCGCATCGAAAATAGCTAAAATGCGTATTTTCTGTGACGAAAACGGCAAAATGAACCTGTCGCTTAATCAAGTCGGCGGCGAAATTCTCGTAATTTCGCAGTTCACCCTCTACGCAAGCTGCGTTCACGGCAACCGTCCCGACTTTTTCGCCTCCGAGGGTCCCGTCCGTGCAAATGAGCTTTACGAGTATTTTACCGAAAAGGTGAAAGCCCTCTCGGAATGTAAGACCGAGCACGGAATCTTCGGCGCGGATATGAAGGTCGAGCTTCTCAATGACGGTCCCGTTACCATTATCCTCGACACAGACGAGCTTCGAAAGGACAAAAAATGATAGTTAAGATCGACGGGGATATAACCCGTACATACTGTCAAAATCTTTGCCTCATATTTTTTCCCGGCGCGAAGTTTCCCGAAAACGAGGTGCAGTCAGGTGAAATTCCCGAGGCAAACGTGGTTTTACGTGAAGAAAACGGCGTATATGAATCAAAAGTAACGCTTTTTGACGGCAAAAACACCGCCATCGGCGAGGGAAAAGCCGAATTTAACGAAATAAGAACCCCCGACAGAGCAAAAAAGCTCGCAGTCGGCAAGGCATTTCAAAAAGCAGGCGAAATTTTGCTCGGACAAGCACCGCCGTGGGGAATTTCGACGGGCGTTCGCCCTTCTAAGCTCGCGGAAGAGCTGATGGGCAAGGGCTTTTCGCGTGAAGAGACCCTTGAAGCTCTGAAGCGTGATTTTCTCATTCGACCCGACAAGGCGGCACTGCTCACCGAGGTAAACGAGCGTCAGAAATACGCGCGTTCGCTTCTCGGAAACGATACCTGCTCGCTATATATTTCGATTCCCTTCTGCCCGACGAGGTGCGCGTACTGCTCCTTCGTTTCCTATTCTACGCCGCGTTACCTCGCGACACTTCCCGATTATCTTGACAAGCTCTGTCTTGACATTGCGGATAAATGCAAAAAGATAAACGAATCGGGCAAGTCCCTTACTACCGTATACATAGGCGGCGGCACGCCTACCGTCCTTGACGAAAAACAGCTTGACCGCCTTCTTTCCACGGTTGTGGAAAACATAAATAGACATAATATCCTCGAATTTACCGTCGAAGCGGGTCGCCCCGACACCGTGACGAAGGAAAAATTCAATATTATGACCTCCTACGGCGTTGACCGCACGAGCATAAATCCGCAGATACTTGACGATTCGGTGCTTGAAGAGATCGGTCGCCGTCATACGGTTGAAGATTTCTACCGCGCTTATGAAATCGCGGTCAAAAGCGGCATAAGAAGCATAAATACCGATCTTATAGCGGGGCTTCCGACGGCAACCGAGGAAAGCTTCTGCCGTACAGTCGATGATATAATTGCCCTGAATCCGCAAAACGTCACCGTTCACACCTACTGCGTAAAGCGCGCAGCATCCTTTACAACAGAAGCACTGATAGAGGGCGACAAGCGCGGTATCTACTCGTTTTTCGGGAATATCAGCTCCGCCTGTGTCGACTATTCTCAAAAGGCGCTCGGAGAGGCGGGATATTTCCCCTATTACCTCTACCGTCAGAAAAATGCTCAGGGTAATCTTGAAAACGTCGGCTTCTGCCGTGACGGATACGAGGGGCTTTACAACATATTTATTATGGAAGAGCTTCAGGACATCTACGCCGTCGGTGCAGGTGCCGTCAGTAAGTTTCTGTCCCCCGACGGCGGAAGGATTGAAAGAATATTCGAGCCGAAATACACATACGAATATATAAATAAGTAACATAAAGGGTAAAAAAGTGAGTGCAAAAGCAAGAAAGGGAGCATCACGAATGCTCTCGGGCGTCCTCGCTCTGACGATAGCAAATCTTTTCGTCAAGACCGTCGGACTCCTACTTAAAATACCGCTTCGCGGAATACTTTCCGATAGCGGAATGGCGTACTACAATAACGCCTACGATATATACGCTTTCCTCTATACCGTGTCGAACGTGGGTCTGCCGACCGCCGTCTCGATGATGATCTCAGAAAACCGCGCAAGCGGTAATATAAGAGAAAGCAAGAAGATAATGAAGATCGCCATGTGGCTTTTCGTCGCAATCGGTCTAATTGGCACTTCAATTATGTTCTTCGGCGCGCCTCTCTTTGAAAAGGCTTACAAGATAGACAATCTGTCGTTCAGCATCATGGCGATCGCTCCGACGCTATTCTTTATCTGTATCGCATCGGCGCTCAAGGGCTATTTCCAAGGCTACCAGAACATGGTTCCGTCGGCGGTCTCGAACGTAATTGAGGCTGTCGGAAAGATGGCTCTCGGTATTCTCTTTGCAAATTACGCCGTTCAGACAGGCAAGCCGACACATATCGTCGCCGCTTACGCGGTGTTTGGTCTTACAGTCGGAGTTGCGGCGGGAATGGTGTCGCTCATTATAAGAAAGATCGTCTTCAAGCCCGCAAAGTACGATACCGAATATGCCGATCTGCTTACCGACGGCATGGCGACCAGTCCGACCTCAAAGATAATCAAAACGCTTATCGCGATCGCCATCCCGATAACCCTTTCAAGCTCCGTCATGACCCTTTCAAACGTGCTTGACGGAATAATCCTCTCCCGAGGACTTCAAATAAACTACACGCAAGAGGTAACGAAGGCGTTCATCGGTAACTTAAAGACCTGCGTTACCCCGATAAGCAACATAATTCTCGCATTTGCAAACCCGATAACCTCCGTCATCGTGCCGCTGATCTCGGTTGCCGTTGCCGAGGGTAACAGCGACAAGGTCAAAAAGGCGATGAACACCGCGTTCCGTATGGCGGTCATCGTGATTCTGCCCTGCGTTTTCGGAATTTCCGTTCTTGCCGAGCCGATAGTTGCATTCCTGTTCCGCTCCGCATCTGCGGCGAGAACTGCCGGCCCGCTCCTTTCGGTACACGTTATATCGGTGTTCTTTATGAGCATGATCTCAACGACCGCCGCGGTTCTTCAATCGCATAAGCTCGGCAGATACCCCGTTATCAGCGTTGCCATCGGCGCTCTCGTCAAGGTCATATCGACGATGGCTCTCGTTTCGATAAAGGAGATCGGCGTTATGGGCTCGCCCATTTCGGCAATCCTTTCCTGCTTCACGATCTCGGCAATGAATTTCTTCTTCATTCGTAAGAAGATCGGCTACACGCCGAATTTTGCAAAGCTCCTTATCAAGCCGCTCATTTCGGCGCTCGTTTGTGCCTGCGGTGCGATCGGATCGTATAAGCTTTACTATATGCTTATCGGAGTTGCCGATATTTCCCTCATGCTTTCGATATTCACGGCGGTGATCGTTTACGTTCTCACAATTCTCGTCATCCGCGGAATCACGCGCGAGGAGGTCGAAATGCTCCCCAAGGGTAAAAAGCTCGCAAGAGCGCTTTCTAAAATGAAGCTTTTGGCTGATTGATATTAAAACAGGCGGACGTTGTCCGTCTGTTTTTGTGTTGGAAGAATGTCGCGAAAAAGCCTTCCCCTTAGGGAAGGTAATACGACGTTCACTCTATTTTTGGTAAGGGAGGGGCGTGGCGAAGCTTAGGGGCGTTATTATACCTTCTCCAGTGGGAGGAAGGTAATACAACGTTCACTCTACCTTTGGTAGGGGAGGGGTTTCCCCTCCCGCGTAAAAACGATGTTACTTTCAAACGCTCTAATAACCTCAAATAAAAATTTTCTCAAAAAATCTTGAAATCCGCCGAAAAGTATGTTATAATATCACCGTTCTTATCAAGAGTGGCGGAGGGACCGGCCCTGTGAAGCCCGACAACCATTTGGCGCGAGCGTGATGAATACTCGGAAAACCGCCAAAAAGGTGCCAAATCCGGGCAGATGAGAGTTAAATTTTAAGAAAAGATGACCCTCGTTCTGCGAGGGTCTTTTTGTCCCCTCGGAACGAAAACAAGAGAGAATTTCAGAAGAAGGAAGAAAAAATGAGAAAGCTATTTACATCAGAATCAGTAACCGAAGGACATCCCGACAAAATTTGTGACAAAATTTCCGACTCCGTCCTTGACGCGATACTCGCTATCGACCCGATGGCGCGTGTTGCCTGCGAAACTACCGTAACGACGGGTGTTATCTCGATAATGGGCGAGATCACGACCACGGCGGTGATTGATTTCCAGACCATCGCACGCGAGGCGGTAAGAGCGATCGGCTACGACCGCGGTAAGTACGGCTTCGACTGCGACACCTGCGCGGTCATAAACATGGTACACGGTCAGTCTCCCGACATCGCCCTTGGCGTTGACCTTTCCTACGAGGCAAAGGAGGGTAACGGTGACGGTCTTGACACAGGTGCAGGCGACCAGGGTATGATGTTCGGCTACGCTTGCGACGAGACGCCTGAGCTTATGCCCCTCCCGATTTCGCTTTCACACGCGCTTGCGAAGAAGCTTACCGAGGTAAGAAAGAACGGCACGCTTTCCTATCTCCGTCCCGACGGTAAGACTCAGGTCACCGTTGAATACGATGGAGACAAGCCCGTCCGTATCGACACCGTTGTAGTTTCTTCTCAGCACGACGGTGAAATTACACTTGAGCAGATAAGAGAGGACGTAAAGAAGCACGTTATCTACGCGACTGTCCCCTCCTCCCTTATCGACGAAAACACCAAGATATACGTTAACCCCACGGGCCGTTTCGTTGTCGGCGGTCCTCACGGCGACTCGGGTCTTACCGGCAGAAAGATAATCGTTGACACCTACGGCGGATATTCCCGTCACGGTGGCGGCGCGTTCTCGGGTAAGGACCCGACGAAGGTTGACCGCACAGGTGCTTACGCCTGCCGTTACCTTGCGAAAAACATCGTAAAAGCAGGTCTTGCGACCAAGTGTGAGGTTCAGCTCGCTTACGCCATCGGCGTTGCGAAGCCCGTTTCCGTCATGGTTGACACCTTCGGCACAGGCAAGGCCCCTGAGGATATTATCTGCGATAAGATTTGTCAGCTCGTTGACCTCCGTCCTGCCGCACTCATCAAGCGCTTCGATCTCCGTAAGCCGATATACGCTCAGCTTGCCGCTTACGGTCACCTCGGTCGCGAGGAGCTGAACGTCGGCTGGGAAAAGACCGACATCGCCTCTGAGCTTGCGACGCTTCTTTGATATGAGTATCGAAGCTATTGTCGCGGTAGATAACGCGTGGGGAATAGGTAATAAGGGCGAGCTTCTTTGCCGTGTCCGTGACGATCTACGCAATTTCCGTTCGGTAACGAGCGGAAAGACCGTCATTCTCGGCTCAAAAACGCTATCTACCTTCCCGAACGGTCAGCCGCTTAAAAACCGCAGAAACATAATTCTCTCCCGCCGCGAGGACTATAAGGTTGACGGCGCCGAGGTCGCACACAGCGCTAAAGAAGCTCTTTCGATGATAGGTGAGAACGAAAACGCCGTCGTTATCGGCGGTGACAGTATCTACAAGCTGTTTCTTCCCTTTTGCGAAAGAATTTACGTCACGAAGTTCGATATTACTCTCCCTGCCGACGCATTTTTCCCGAATCTTGACGAGCTTGGCTTCAAAATCGAGAGCGAAAGCGAGGAATTCCTATCAACTCCCGACGATTCCCCCGCGGGAATGAAGTGGAAAATTGTTACTTACGTTAAATAACGGAAATCCGCCGATTTCTCGGCGGTTTTTTATTCGGAAGATTAAAGATTTTCCCAAAAGTACAGATTATAATTTCTATATTGTAAATAATTATATTATTTCTCAAAACAGTTGAAAAATCTTTCGCTTTCTATTATAATTATAATGAATAACTATAAATATATACTCCCGAAAGAGAGATACTATGATCAAACTTCTTCACTGCGCCGATATTCATCTCGATTCGCCGTTTCACTCAAAAACGCCCGAGCAATCGGCTCTTATGAGGCGGGAACTGAAAAATTCGTTCCTTTCTCTTATAAATACGGTTAAAACCGAGAATATCGACGTTGTCATCATGGCGGGCGATGTTTTCGACGTTCCTTATCCGTCCTCCGACACCGTCGCGTTCTTTAAGGAAGCCATATCGAGCGTGCCGAACGTGAAGTTCGTAATTTCACCCGGAAATCACGATCCGATCAGCGACGGCGGAGTTTACGACGGTCAGTTTCCCGATAACGTCCATGTTTTCAAGTCGACGGACGTTTCCTATATTGACATTGAAGGAACGAATCTCCGTGTTTACGGCTACGCGTTTGTCGGCACAAACACGCTTGAAAGCTGTCCGTTCGTCGGCATTAAGCCCAAGGATAAAACCAAGATCAATATTCTCTGCGGCCACGCCGAGATCGGTGACCCGCTTTCGCCCCACTGTCCTGTTTCGCTTTCCGATATTGAAAACACGGGCTTCGACTACTGCGGCTTCGGTCATATTCATCTTAACGAGGGCGTCAAGATGGCAGGAAACGTGCCTTACGCATACAGCGGCTGTCTTAACGGACGCGATTTCGGTGAAACGGGCGAAAAGGGCGCAATAATCGTCACATTTGACGGTGAAAAGCCGTCCTTTGAAAGCATAGTCGTTTCCACCTACAACTACGAGGAAGCAAGTCTTGACGTTTCGGGAATTACAGACGGAAGCGAGCTTCGCCGTAAGCTTTCAGCTCTCGTTTCGGAATACAAAAATGAGACGTTTCTCCGTATCGAGCTTGTCGGCTTCGTTCCGACAACGCTGAATATCGACATCAAAGCCCTCGAAAACGAGATAGCAGGCGTATTTTATCTTGAAATCCGCGACCTCACGCTTCCCCTTTACGGAACCGAGCAGCTCAAAAACGATCCGACAATAATCGGTGAATTTTTCCGTTCGCTTCTCCCGATGCTTGAAAACGGCACGCCCGATGAAAGACGCACCGCCGCTAAGGCGCTCCGCCTCGGAATCTCGGCGCTGAAGGGCGAGAATATTTCGGAATAAGGGTAAATATTATCCGCTAAACGGCGAATATGTTAATAGTCGTAGGGCGGGGGCTTGCTCCCGCCGTTTCAAAACAATGATACTCGTTTCGCAGGGCTTTGCCCTGCGGGCGGGGGGGGCAAGCCCCCCCCCCCCCACAATATGGCAAAAATTTTTACCCCCAAAAAACAAAAAAAGGGA
>JAZNTT010000050.1:0-25313 GCA_045591885.1 Eubacteriales bacterium
CCCACCTCGATAACGGTGGTGGCAACCAGAACATCCGCTTCCCCCCGGGCAAAGGCGGACATCACCGCGTCCTTTTCGGCACCCTTCATTCTTCCGTGGATAAGGGCAATATTAAGGTCGGGAAGCTCGTCGCTCAAATATTCTCTAACGCCGGTCGCGTTCTTCATTTTTGGCTTGTCGAGTGCCAATTCTGCCATACCGTCGGGGGAGAAACTAAGCAGGTCGCCGTCCTCATCGTCCGTCTTGCTTTCAACTGCAGGACAAACGATATAAACCTGTCCGCCGCCCTTTACCTGCTTTTCGATAAAAGCATTAAGCCGTGCGCGGTAGCTTTCGTCAACGACGAAGGTGTCAACTCTTTGTCTGCCGGGCGGAAGCTCGTCGAGGGTCGAGAGGGCAAGGTCGCCGTAAAGAATGAGCGCCATTGTACGCGGAATAGGCGTTGCGGTCATTACCAGCATGTGAGGATCAAGTCTCGATAGATTGTTTTTACCGAGCTGAGCACGTTGGTTTACGCCGAAGCGGTGCTGTTCGTCGGTTATTACGATCCCGAGGTCGGAAAAGACCGTATCGGAGGTTATCAGCGCGTGAGTGCCGATGAGAAGGTCGAGCGAGCCGTCCTTTATCTTTTCCTTAAGCTCGCGCTTTGCCTTTGCGCCCGTCGAGCCGAGAAGGAGTCCGACAGAGTAGCCGAGCGACTCGAAGATCGGTGCCAAGCTTTCTGCGTGCTGTGAAGCGAGAATTTCGGTCGGTGCCATTAGCGCCGCCTGATGACCGTTTATGAGCGACAGATATATTGCCGCCGCCGCAACTGCCGTCTTTCCGCTTCCGACGTCGCCCGAGAGCAGACGCATCATTGGCAGGTCGACATTCAGCATATCGGCAGATATTTCGCCGACCGAACGGCTTTGGGCATTCGTAAGCGGAAATCCGAGCTTGTCGAGCAAGGGGGAAACGTCACACTTTGACATTTTCGGCGGAGTACCGCTTCGCTTCTTGTTGCTCGTGAGCGACATTCCGAGCGAGAAGAGATAAAGCTCGCGACAAGAGAAGTATCTGCGTGCCGCTTCGATTTCTTCCATGTTTCTCGGGCGGTGAATGAATCTGTATGCCGCCGATGCACTCGGAAGCATAAGCCTTGAGCGAAGCTCACTCGGTATTACCTCGCAAGCGCCGTTTTCGGACAGCTTGATAAGCACCGAGGTTATGACTTCCTGTATGAAGCCCTGTGTAAGACCCGATCCGACCGAATAAACGGGCGTAAAATCGGGAAGCTCGTTTTCACTTACGCAAAATTCGTGAATTGGGGCTGACATCGTAAGACGTTTGCCGACGCGGTTTACCTTACCCCAGAAGCGGTGCGTTTCACCGACTCGGAATGCGTTTTCAAGATAACGGCTGTTGAAGTAGGTTATCTCGACAGTTCCGCTTTCGTCAAACGCGCGGAATTTGGTCAGCACCTTGCGGTTTTTGAGCGTGGCAGAGCGCGGCTCCGTGCCGACTGTGAGCAAATAAGAGCAGTTTTCACCGATTATTGCATCGGAGAGCTTTCTTATATTGCCGCGGTTTTGGTAGGCGCGAGGGAAGTGATCAATAAGGTCGCCGACGGTGTAAATACCCATGCGCGAAAAGGCCTCGGCACGTTTAACGCCGACACCTCTTAGGGACGATATTTCGCTGTTCATGAGCTTCAGAAACAGCTCGATATTCACGTCTGCCATCTTTTCACCGCCTTTCAGTAGTATTGTAACATAAAAGAACGCGCCTTGCAAGTTTTTTGCTCTTGATTCACGCGAAAAAATATGATAGAATAGTATAAACCTATTGAAAGGAAAATAATTATGACAGGAAAAGAAAGAGCGGCTCTCCGCGCGCAGGCAAATTCGCTTCAGGCGATACAGCAGGTCGGACATAACGGAATAGGCGAAGAGCTGATTAAAAATATAGATGCGGCACTTACGGCGCGCGAGCTTATAAAGCTCCGCGTGCTTGAAACCTGTCCGCTGACGGCGCGCGAGGCGGCAAACGAGCTTGCAGAAAAGACGGGAGCAGAGGTAATTCAGGTTATCGGTTATAGATTCGTGCTTTACCGCTTCAATCCCGAAAAGCATAAGGGCGAGAAGAAGTAATGCACGTTCCGCTTTGTGAGACCGAGAAAATAGAGATACTCTCCTTTGACGATGCGCGTCAGCACCGCGAGGAAAGCGCGGTATACGACCGCGAAAAATGGCTTTATATTCCCGATTTTTATTCGGAATACCGTTATATTCTCGGTACGGTTGGAAAAAAGCCGCTTATTACCATCGGTATAAATCCGTCGACTGCCGCGCCCGACGACCTTGACAATACGCTCAAAAGCGTTGAACGCATCGCGCTCGGTAACGGCTACGACAGCTTCATAATGTTCAATGTCTACGCGCAACGCGCGACGAATCCCGATATGATGGATAAGAGCTTCAACGAGCAGCTTCACCGAGAAAATATGAAGGCGTTTCGCTTCGTTCTCGAAAGAAGCGGCGAAAATCCGTCGGTCTGGGCGGCATGGGGAACTATCGTCGAAAAACGCGACTACCTTAAAGAGTGCTTACGCGACATGACCGCCATCGGTAACGAGTTCGGCGCGAAATGGTTTATGACGGGCAAGCCGTCGGTAAAGGGACACCCGCATCATCCTCTGTATCTGAAAAAGGATTCTATCCTTGAGGATTTTGATATGAAAGGGTATCTTGAAAAGCTGTAAAGAAAAAAGGCAGACGAACGTCTGCCTTTTTAAATTTGTATCAGTCAAGCGTTATAAGCTCTGCTGCTCCCTTGATCGCGTCTTTGCTTACGGTTATGTAGAATGTCTTTTCTTCAAATATCCCAGGCACAGCATATTCAGAGGGGATGCGGCTTGTGCGAATGACGACGTATATTTTATTATCCGAAAGATAGACGTTATCAACAGATAATCCATATCTACCGCCGTGTCCTATCTGTTTAGTTACGAGCAGGGCGTTGGTTTCGAAAAAATCTTCGTCATACAGATCCTTAGTGATTTGGTAGAATTCGTGAATTTCCCCGGATATGTGTTCTTCGGGAAACAGATCAACATAGGCATCGTAATCCTCTTTTGTTGTGAGTATTCGATTGCCGTCGACGGTGTTGATGGTGCTTTTGCTGAGATGATCCAGGAGGTTCTCTGCGTTTTCATCAGGAACGCTGAACTCAAGCTTTGTCGGATTTTTTGCGTGTTGAGAAATATCCGGCTTATACTTTATGTATGAAGCACTGTAAACGGAAGCGGAACCTATTTCAACAGAGGACTTCTTTGAAAGCTTGTTAAGGGCATTGTGAACGGCATTTGTGTAATCGTCTCTTTCAAATTCGAGCGTTACGACACCGTAGCCGGTTTTAATCTTTGCGTCGGGGAAACGCCGCTTCAAATTGTGTTGCTTTACGAAATTTTCGGCTTTGCCTTCGCCTGTGTTACGGAGCAAGAAGAGGTACGTTACACTTCCCGCGCGATTATCAGCATCGAAAACATATCCGGGCATCTTTTCTTTAAGCTCTGCAATTTCGGCAGCTTTCTTCTTTTCAAATTTGGTAACGATCGGCGCGACTTGATTCATGACAATGCCGAAGATTACACCTGCGATGGTGGCAAGCACAACTATGCAGCTTGTGACGATTAAAACGACCTTTTTTGATTTTTTCATAGTGACCTCCTTGTTAACGAATTGTTAAGTATCTATAAGAGTGCACGCAAAAAACGGGTTGCTCACCTTACACTTATTATAAAACTGTGAGAGGAAAAATCCTTACGTATTTGAAAATGCTTGTTTTTTCTTTTCCTTGCAAGAATCTTGCACAATTATATTATAACACAAATTGACTTTTTTGTCAATAATCGTAAAGAAAAGCACTTCTGGCGAAGTGCTTGCTTTTTATCTGCGAATCAATATGCCTTTAATGAAGTCGCTTTTGTTATGAAAATCATAAATATAGTCTTTTTCTTCTTCCGTGCAGCCGATCAGAATCTTGATTTCGGAATCTCTTTTGATCAGATCCACGATGCACATTACCGCGTCGGCGGTTTTGCCGTCGCTTCCGACCCAAACGTCTATCCCACCACCGTCCATCGAGGACGTGTTTTTTAAGTATCCGTAATCTACACCGTAGATGAGATCGGGATATTTCGGGTGAGCACTTCCTTTAGGTCTGTCGATTACGACCTCGGAATCGCCGATCAATTTGTCGATTGCATTCCAAAATGAAGAATTGTTTGTCATAATGTGTTTCCTTTGTTTATTCTTGCTTTGATTTTAAGGTTTTAATTGAACTGATTAAGAGAATTTTTATCTTTACCAATTTATTGTGAGTTATCTCAAACACTGATTTATCAATCAGCTTCGCGTTTTTGAATATAGTAATCCAATTTTCGGTTTCATTGGCTTCCTTAAGTGCGATTTCAAATTTTGAAATCATATCGGCTCTGCTTTGTGGGTGATTCCCCTCGGCGATGTTGGCGGAAATACTCGTGCCGCTTCTTTTAACTTGGTCTGCAAAGCTATGTTCGCCTTTTGCTTTTAAAACGAGACCGAGTTCAATAATATCTATCGCAAATTCTTGCGATAATTGAAGTAGCTTGTTTTCTTTCATTGATATGTAAAACTGCCTTTTAAGAAATAAATTTTGAGAGTATTAAACACAAGTATATGGTATCACATCTTTATAAAATTTGCAATATTAAAAATTCGAGCGAAGCGAGATATAATGCGCCGCAGGCGCTATAATGTGAGCGATAGCGAGCTATAATTCAAATTCGCATTAGAGTAAGTTAGAAATTCGCTTCGCGAAATGATAACTCGCTACGCTCGAATTATAGTCAAATTCTCGCGAATTTGACATAAAAAAGAACGAAGCTATGCTTCGTTCTTTTTTGGCCCACCCTGCAGGATTCGAACCTGTGACCCTCAGAATCGGAATCTGATACTCTATCCAGCTGAGCTAAGGGCGGGTATATTACGAAATGAATTATAGCATATTTTTGCCCTCATGTAAAGAAATATTTGCCTTTTTTGTAAAAAAACCTTTTCAAATACCACTATATGTGATATAATAAAGGGTAATTATCGACAAGGAGGATGCGGTATTGACATCTTTACCCATAACTGTTGTCACCGCATCGGTGACTGAAACGGAAAACGTCGGGCGAGAGCTTGGGCAGTATTTATTGAATAACGGCAAGACCGACGCGTTTATCGCCATGTACGGCGATCTCGGGGCAGGGAAAACTGCCTTTGTGCGCGGACTTTGTGACGTTATTACCCCGGGCGCGCACGTTTGCTCACCGACCTACACCATTGTCAACGAATACTACGGCGGCGGCAGAACTCTTTGCCACTGCGATATGTACCGAATCGAGAGTGACGACGACCTTTATTCGATCGGCTTTTACGATTATGAAAACTGCGTGATCGCGGCGGAATGGTGCGAAAAGATACCGTTTGCGCTTCCCGAAAAATATATTAAGCTGACCATCAAAAAGCTTGAAAACGACCGCCGTGAGATAACTGCGGAGGAGGTAGAAAATATATGAAAATACTTGCTCTTGACTCTACCGAAAATACCGCTGCGGTTGCGATAACGGACGGCAAGACGCTCATCGGCAGCACTGTCATAAACGCAGGAAAGAGCCATTCGGAGCTGCTTCTGCCTGCTATAGAGTCGCTTATGAAGGCGTCGGGCCTCAGCTATTCCGATATTGACCTTTTCGCCTGCTCATCGGGCCCCGGCTCGTTTACGGGAGTCCGAATCGGAGTTTCAACGATAAAGGGACTTGCGTTCGGTTACGGTAAGCCATGTATCGGTGTTTCGGCAACCGAGGCGCGTGCATATAATTTTATAGATTTTGACGGCATAATATGCCCTGCGATGGACGCGCGCCGTTCACAGCTTTATAACGCGATCTTCCTTTCGGATAACGGAACGATCACGCGCCTCACTCCGGATAGAACGATCCCCGCCTCGGAGCTTGCAGACGAGCTTACGAGCTATGACGGACCGATATACATTAACGGCGGCGGTGAGCACATTATAAGAAAAGCGGCAGAGGGAAACGAAAACGTAATGCCGACAAACGAGATCCTGAAGCGTCAGAACGGATATTCAGTTGCGCTTTGCGCTCTTAATAATTACGAAAATGCGGAGAGCAAGGACGGCTTTACCGACCTTGCGCTTCAGCCCACCTACCTTCGTCCGTCACAGGCGGAGAGAATGAGAAACGGAGAAAAAGAATGAAAACAATAGCAGTTGGATGCGACCACGGAGCTTATGAGCTTAAGGACAAGGTCGTAAAGCATTTAAGTGACCTCGGATATAACGTCATCGACAAGGGTACGAACGGTCCCGAGTCGGTACACTATCCGATATATGCACATGAGGTTTGCCTCGCTCTTCAAAATAAGGAAGCCGAGCTTGGAATCCTCCTTTGCTCGACGGGAATTGGAATGAGCATGGCGGCAAACAAGCATCACGGTATCCGCGCCGCGCTTTGCGCTGATACCTATTCTGCCCGTCTTACAAGAATGCATAATGACGCAAACGTTCTTTGCATCGGCGCGCTCGTTGTGGGTCAGGCACTTGCTATCGACATCGTCGATTCTTTTCTTAACGCCTCTTTTGAGGGTGGTAGACATCAGACGCGAGTCGATATGTTTATGGCTCTCGAGGAAAGCGAGAAATGAAAGATTATCTTAACGAGATAAACCAAAAATTTCCGATAAGACGTACCGAGGAGCAGAAAAAGGGCTTGTTCGAATACGTCAAAGGAGAGGCGGAAGCCGTCGGTCTTAACGCACGCATCGAGCAGCTCAAGAAGAAGCATAACAATATCGTTATCGGTGACGTTGAGAATGCGAGCGTCGTATATACCGCGCATTACGATACGCCCGCGCGTTCGCTTGTGCCAAACCTTATGATGCCGCGAAATCCCGGGCTGGCTTATACTTATGCATTTGGTATTCCGCTATCAATTGCGTTTGCTTCTCTCGGTGTCGCTTATGCGTTGCAGGCGGTATTCGGCTTGCCTTGTCCGGCATTTGCGGCAATTTACCTTGCGCTTTATTTCGGCGTGTTTTTCGGAATCATGCGCCTCGGAGCGAATAAGACGAATAAAAACGACAATACGTCGGGAGTGGCGACGGTGCTTTCGATAATGGCGGAAAATCCGAAGAACGCCGCGTACATTCTCTTCGATAATGAAGAGAAGGGGCTTCTCGGCTCAAAGGCTATTCTTAAGTCGAATAAAGAATTCTGGGCAAATAAGCCGCTTATAAATTTCGACTGCGTCGGACTTGGCGAGAATATCGTTATCGTCGCAATGGGAAACGCCGAAAAGCATCCCTTATTTGAAAAAATATCAGATGCCGTAAAGGGCAATAATGAGTATAACGTCGGTCTTTATCCTAAAAAGGGAAGTATGACGAATACTGACAGTAAAAATTTCCCATGCGGAATTTCGGTTATGGCTTGCAAAAAGGGTAAAAAGGGTGTATTATATACTCCGTACATACATACGAAGCGCGATAAGGTCGCGTCGAGCGAGAATATCGCTTTCCTTGCGAATTCGTTTTGCAACCTTGCAAATACCCTTTGCGAGGAGACGGTATGAAGAAGCAGGTGTGGAAGGGAACGGTGCTGACCTCGCCCGTACCGCCCGTAATGGTTTCCTGTGGTGATATGGAAAGCTCGAATATCGTAACCGTCGCCTGGACGGGAACGGTCAACACAAAGCCGCCGATGACGTACATTTCGCTTCGTCCGAGCCGTCATTCTTACGGAATTATAAAGGAAAAGGGAGAGTTCGTTATAAATCTTACTCCGACGTCCCTTATCAAAAAGGCGGACTATTGCGGTATATACACAGGCAAAAAGGTAAACAAATTCGAAAAATGCGGCTTCACGAAAGCGGAGGCGACCGAGGTCTCAGCGCCGCTTATCGACGAATGTCCGATAAACCTTGAATGTAAGGTCAAGGACATAATCCCGCTCGGTACTCACGATATGTTTTTATCCGAGATAGTGGCAGTCCACGTTGACGAAGCGCTCGTTGACGCAGAGGGAAAGCTTCATCTCGAAAGGGCGGATCTGACTGCGTATGCTCACGGCGATTACTATTCGCTCGGCAAAAAGCTTGCGCCGTTCGGAATAAGTGTTAAAAATAAGAAAAAACATCCACATAACAAAAAGTAGATACCAATACAGATAAACAACTATTCTATCGGTAAGGAGGGAAGACGATGAATTATTCCGAGATCACACCGTACATAAGAGAGCTTGCAGAGCTTTCTGATACTAATAATCATATTGTACCTGAAATGTATGCGCAATACGACGTAAAGCGAGGGCTTCGCGATATAAACGGAAACGGAGTCATCGCAGGTCTTACCGAGGTCTCGCGTATCAAGGCAAAGGATAAGGATGCGGATGGAAACGAAATCCCGTGCGAGGGTCAGCTCTATTACAGGGGGATAAACGTTCGAAATATCGTAAACGGCTTCCTCGAGGATGACCGCCCTGGATTTGAGGAGACGGTTTATCTTCTTCTGTTCTCCAAGCTGCCAAACAAAGAAGAGCTTGCACGGTTTTGCGAGCAGCTTTCGACGTACCGTTCTCTGCCTCCGTCTTTTGTGCGTGATATGATTCTCAAAGCACCGGGCAAGGATATGATGAATATACTGTCGAGAAGTGTGTTGGCTCTCTATGCTTACGACGAGAATCCCGACGACATATCAACGGCGAACATTCTTCGTCAATGTCTGCAGCTCATAGCTGAATTTCCGCTTCTTTCGGTATACAGCTATCATTCGTTTCAACATTATCACAATAACAACAGCTTGTTCATTCACTATCCGAAAAAGGAACTTAACACGGCTGAAAATTTGTTGTACCTTCTTCGGGAGGACGGTCAGTATACACCCCTTGAGGCAAAGCTGCTCGATCTTGCGCTCGTTCTTCACGCAGAGCACGGCGGCGGTAACAATTCCACTTTCACCACACACGTTGTGACGTCGTCGGGAACGGATACATATTCCGCTATATCTGCGGCGCTCGGTTCACTGAAAGGTCCCCGACACGGCGGTGCGAATATCAAGGTAATGCGGATGTTCGACGATATGAAGGCGACGGTCAACACGAAGGATAAGGCGGCGGTCAAGGATCACCTTGTCAAGCTTCTTGACAAGCAGGCGTTTGATAAGGCGGGTCTTATATACGGTATGGGACACGCAGTATATTCGCTGTCTGACCCGAGAGCGGATATACTCCGCACCTACGCAAGGAAGCTCTCCGAAGAAAAAGGAATGCAAGAGGAATTCGAGCTTTACGAGACGGTCGAGAAGCTTGCGCCCGAGATAATCGCTGAAAAGCGAAAAATGTATAAGGGCGTCAGCGCAAACGTGGACTTTTATTCGGGTATGGTATATAAAATGCTCGGACTTCCGTATGAGCTTTTTACCCCCATTTTCGCCGTAGCGAGAATTGCAGGATGGAGCGCGCATCGTATGGAAGAAATTCAGAATGCAGGCAAGATAATTCGTCCCGCATATACGAGCGTGAAGCAAGAAACTGAATACGTGACTCTATCCAAAAGATAAGACTACTTAAGAAGTATAGCAAAAATATAAAGGAAACATTACTATGAAAAGAACAACTATTAAGGAATTATACGCAAGCCCCGAAAGCTTTGCTGATACGAAGATAACCGTTTGCGGTTGGTGCCGTTCGATAAGAGCGAGCAACGTATTCGGATTTATCGATCTTAACGACGGAAGCACGCTCCCTTGCCTCCAGGTAGTATTTGAAGATGAGAAGCTCAATAACTACGCAGAGGTCGCGAAGCAGAACGTCGGCGCGTCCTTCTCGATCACGGGTACTCTTGTTCTCACTCCCGAGGCAAAGCAGCCCTTCGAGCTTAAGGCAGAGGATATTGAGGTGACGGGCACGTCTACCCCCGATTATCCGCTTCAGAAGAAGCGTCATTCCGACGAATTCCTCCGTACCATCGCGCATCTCCGTCCGAGAACGAATAAGTACGAGGCGGTATTCCGCGTTCGTTCGGTTGCCGCTTACGCTATACACAAGTTCTTCCAGGAGAGAAACTTCGTTTACGTTCACACCCCGATAATCACGGGAAGCGACTGCGAGGGTGCAGGCGAAATGTTCCGTGTTACGACCCTTGACCTCGACAATCTTCCCAAGACCGAGGACGGACAGGTAGATTTCTCGCAGGACTTCTTCGGCAAGAGCACGAACCTTACGGTTTCGGGTCAGCTTAACGTCGAGACCTACGCTATGGCGTTCGCTAACGTATATACGTTCGGACCGACCTTCCGCGCAGAGAAGTCGAACACTCCCCGTCACGCGGCAGAGTTCTGGATGATGGAGCCGGAAATGGCGTTTGCTGACCTCAACGACGATATGGAAGTCATCGAGGCGATGCTCAAATACGTCGTTGCATACGTTATGGAGCAGTGTCCTTACGAGCTTGAGCTTTTCAACAAGTTCATTGATACCACGCTTCTTACACGTCTTAACAATATTGTTAATTCCGACTTCGTCCGTCTTCCTTACACCGAGGCAGTTAAGCTCGTTAAGGAAAGCGGTGTTAAGTTCGATTATCCGCTTGACTGGGGTATGGACCTTCAGACCGAGCACGAGAGATACCTCACCGAGCAGGTATTCGGTAAGCCGGTATTCGTTACCGATTGGCCCCGTGACATCAAGGCGTTCTATATGCGCGTAAACGACGACGGCAAGACCGTTGCGGCTGTTGACCTTCTTGTTCCCGGTGTAGGTGAGCTTGTCGGCGGATCGCAGAGAGAGGAGCGTCTTGACGTGCTGCTTGAGAGCATCGACAAGTTCGGTCTTAAGCCCGAGGATTACAGCTGGTACGTTGACCTTCGCCGTTACGGCGGTGCTAAGCACGCCGGCTTCGGTCTCGGATTTGAGCGCCTTATCATGTATATGACAGGTATCTCGAACATCCGCGACGTTGAATCCTTCCCGAGAACTACGGGATCGGCAGAGTTCTGATAATAAGAATCCACCCGAGAGGGTGGATTTTTTAGATAACAGGGAATAGATAATAGAAAAGGAAAAAACCGTCTGCGGCTGCAGACAGTTTTCATGTTATTTCTTTCGCCAGGTTGCAGGTGAAAGGGCAAGGATTATCGGGAAGATCTCAAGTCGTCCTATCAGCATTGCAAGAGACAGTATGATTTTCGAAAAGCCGGAGAATGCGTAATAGCTTGCTGCCGCATCACCGTATGCGGGTCCTATATTGTTGAGGCACGAGGTAACTGAACTGAGCGTCGTTTCAATATTGTATCCGTCAATTGAAATAAGCAGAATAAGCGCAAGGAATATGATAAAGTAGGTTATAAGATAGACGCTCGTACTGTGTATTGTCGCATCGTCTACCGTCTTTCCCTCAAGCTTTACGACGTTGACCGATCGAGGACGAAGCATTTTTCGCAGATCCGCCTTTACTGTTTTGAAGAGCAGCATAACTCGGCTGACCTTAAGTCCTCCAGCGGTTGAGCCGGCGCAGCTTCCTATGATCATAAGTATCAGAAGCACAGTCTTTGAAAATCCCGGCCACTCTGCGGCAAAGTTGGTCGTTGTGTACCCGGTCGTCGACATTATCGACGCGACTTGAAAAGCGGAATGGCGTATTGTTTCGCCGACGCTTGAGAAGAGATGCGACACATTTATCGCAACGGCACCTACTGCGACGGCAACGATTCCAAGATAGCACCACAGCTCGCGGCTTTTGATGGCGGATGTGAATTTACCGATCAGAATGAGGTAAAACAGGTTGAAGTTTATGCCAAAAATGAGCATAAACACGGTAATTACCCACTGTATATAGGGCGAATAGCTTGCTATACTGTCTGCCTTTATACCGAAGCCGCCCGTGCCGGCGGTACCGAATGCATGGACGATACTGTCGTAAAGCGGCATTTTGCCTGCAAGCAGGAAGCCGACCATAACTACAGTCAGTCCGATATAAATGAGATACAGAATTTTTGCAGTTTCTCTGATCTTTGGAACGAATTTACCGACGATAGGTCCCGGAACCTCAGCTCGCATTATATGTATTGAGCGACCCGAGTCCGTCGGAAGAATTGCCATAAGGAAGACAAGCACTCCCATACCGCCGATCCAGTGCGTAAAGGATCGCCAGAAAAGCATACCGCAGCTCATTGCTTCTATTTCAGCACCGCTGAGGATCGTTGCTCCCGTCGTCGTGAAGCCGCTGACTGTTTCGAAGAACGCATCTACGTAAGACGGAATGAATTTTCCGATAACGAATGGAAGTGCGCCGACTGCCGAAACAGTAAGCCACGCAAGCGCGACTATGGCAAAGCCCTCTTTTGCAAATATCAGCTTGTTTTTCGTGTATGAGAGCGCACTCATAATAAGTCCTGCTCCGAGAGCGATGCCTGCCGATATTGCAAACGCGATGACCGACGAGGTCTCGTTATATATGACGGAGCAGATAAGCGGAAGCATAAACAGGATCGCTTCAAGGATCAGAATATGTCCCGCCGTGTAGAATACCATTTTGCGGTTCATACTTACACCGCCTTATTTGAGTATATCCGAAAGGTCGGAAAGCTTCTGACCTGCCGCGATAACCACGACGCGGTCACCTGCGTGAATAACGTCGTTACCACCCGGAATTACCGTCTTACTGTCTCGGATGATCCCTGCGATAAGAATATTGCTTTTCAGCTTAAGGTCTTTAAGCGGAATTCCGTTAATTCTCGGATCAGCTACTACGTTAAATTCAAGCGCCTCGGCATCGCCGTCCATAAGCTTGTAAAGCGTTTCGACGTTGCTTCCGAGAGAGTTCTGGAGCGCACGCGCGTAGCTGACGAGCTGATCTGAGATCATCTTCTTCGGCGAAACAACGGTATCTACACCGAGCTTCTCCGCCATGAGAGCAAGCTCCTCGCGGTTGACCTTCGAGATAGTCTTCGGCACACCCTGGCTTGATGCGAATATAGAAATAAGTATGTTTTCTTCATCGGTACCCGTAAGAGAAACGAACGCATCAAGATCCTTAATTCCTTCTTCAACAAGAAGCTCCTGCTGAGCGCCGTCGCCGTTGATTATTACTGCGCCGGGCAGGATCTCGCAAAGCGCTTTTGCTTTAGTAGTATCTTTTTCGATTATCTTTACGTTGCAGCCGATCGAAAGAAGCATTTCGGAAAGGTATACGGCAGTTCGGCTTCCGCCGAGAAGCATGACGTTTCTCGCCTGCTTCTGAAGAAGACCTGCTGCCTTGAAGAACTTTTGAATCTCGGTGTGCGTTGCGGTTATTCCGATCGTATCGTTGCTCTTAAGAACGAAATTACCGTCGGGGATGAACATGTCGTCGCCGCGCTTGACACAGCAGATAAGCACCTTTGCCCTATACTTTTCACGCAGCTCGCTTAGCTTTACGCCGTCGAATACGGAATCGGACTTCAAACGAAGCTCGACCATCTCGAGGTGTCTGCCGCTGAATGTCTCTATCTTTACGGCTGATGGGGATTTCAGAACGTTAAAAAGCACCTGCGCCGCAAGATATTCGGGGTTTATCGAGAGGGAAAGCTCAAGCTGTTCCTTCATGAACGTAAGACTGTCATCGTTATACTCGGGAGTTCTGATTCTTGCTATCGTATAAGATGCGCCGAGCTTTTTTGCAAGGAAGCAGGAGAGCATATTGAACTCGTCTGAGCCGGTTACCGCAATAAAGAGGTCGGCGTCCTTAACGCCTGCCTCAATGAGAATGTCGCTGTCGACGCCGTTTCCGCAAATGCCCATAACGTCGTATATATTTGTAAGCTCGGTGATGACTGCGGGGTTTGAATCAATAGCAACAATATCGTGCCCCTCGTTTGTAAGAGAGGAGAGAAGCGTTGAGCCGATCTTACCGCAGCCGACTATAAGAATCTTCATTTCTTATGCCTTTCCTATAAAATGATAATAATATTATATCACTGTCGGTAATAAAATGCAAGTGGTAAAAAGAAGCTCGGAAAACCGCTTCTCTCAAATACCAAAATATGTAAATTTTTAGAGGAGGGTACAATATTAACAAAATTGTTGGGAGAATAGTGTCGTATTTTTCTCAACTGTTAGAAAATACGGAAAAGCTCTCGGAAAGGTTGAAGTTTTGAAGAAAATCTGCTATAATGTACAGTGGTTGAGAATTGGCGCCTGCCGCCTGTTTGCTTCCATTCTTTATGGGGAATGACGTAAAACTATGAACTCAAAGCTCAAAAAAACGTTGAAGATAGTATCGACCTCGCTTATGATCCTCGTTATGATCCCAGCTATGCTTCTCGTTGGTGTAAAGCTCTTCGGAATAGAGGTGCTGACAATACTGTCTCCTTCAATGGAGCCAAAGTATCCGACGGGGTCGCTGATATATCTTGTTGACGTTGACAAGGTGTCTGATCTCAAGATCGGAGACGTAATAACTTTTCAGATAACCGATAAGACTACTGCGACACACCGCATAAAAGAGATAATCCCCGACGAAAACAATCCGAAGATTCTTCGATTCAGAACTAAAGGCGATAACAACGACACTTATGACGGAAAGCTTGTCGAGTTCAAGGACGTTAAGGGTAAGGCGGTATTCTGTATTCCGCTTCTCGGTTACCTTGCTATGTACATGCAGACACGCGTTGGCTCGATAGTTGCCATTGCGGCCGCACTTGCGGTCATTATGTTTGTGATGATAGTCGATATTATCACGGACGATAAGGGTAAAAACAAAAATAATAAATCCAAAATAGGAGAAGAAAACGAAAAAGCTTAAACCCTTGTTGTGCTTTTTTCGGCGGTTCTTCTGAGCGCAGCGGCGTTCGCAACGCTCCTCGTTTACGAGAGATAATGCAAGGTATAATGTTTATAACCCGCCCAAATAGGGCGGGTTATTTAAATGAAAGCAAAAATGTAGCAGAAATTCAACTTTTTTTCGTAAGTTCAAAGAAAAGACTTGACAAATGACCTAAAATATGTATATAATATAGAGTAACGTCATTAAACGCCAAGGAAAAGGAGTGACACAAAAATGCTTAGAACATACCAGCCTAAAAAGCTTCAGAGAAAAAAAGAGCACGGCTTCCGCAAGAGAATGAGCACTGCAAACGGAAGAAAGGTACTCAAGAGAAGACGCGCTAAGGGCAGAGCAAGACTTACCCACTGATTCTTCTCTGTTTCAAGAAGGGGTAAAAGTGTGAAAGAATTCGCCATAAAGGAAAACCATCTTTTCGTTAAGGCGTATCAGGGCGGTAAGCGGTACGTTACCGATACCGTTACGGTGTACGTTCTTAAAGACCTGAAGGCTGGGCGTCTTCGTAAGGAAAATCCGCAGAAGGAGTTCCTTAATCGCATTGGCTTTACCGCAACTACAAAGCTCGGACATGCTGTCGTTCGTAACCGCGCAAAGCGTGTTATGCGCGCAGCTTACCGTAATATCATATCGGTTAAATCTATCAAGACGGGAAACCTTATCGTTTTTACCGCAAGGGATAAGATACGCGAGGCGAGCTCCGATGAGGTGCAGCGCGATATGAACCGTGCTTTTAATAAGCTTGAGCTTTTTAAGTGATCGGCTTTATCTTCTTGATTTTTTCGGCGGACTGTGACAGGTCCGCCATTTTGTTAGTATATAGGCAAATATATTAACCAACACTACGGAGGAAGTATGAAAAGATTTTTTCTGTGGCTCATTGATATTTACAGAAAATATATTTCACCTCTGAAAAAGCGTCCGTGCTGTCGCTTTTATCCTACCTGCTCTACCTACGCCTATGAGGCGATAAGCGAGTGGGGAGCGATACGCGGGTTCTTTCTTACGGTGTGGCGCATACTGCGCTGCAATCCGTTCTGTCGAGGCGGCATCGACCGTGTCCCGAAAAAGGGCGCTTTCCGTAAGATGACGGCGGAAAGAATTATTTACCGTGGCCGCAGTAAGGAGTTAAAAAACGAGAACTCCGATAAATCCTGAAAGGACGCTTGTTTATACAAGCTGATAAAAAAATGGGTATTTTAAATAAACCGATAGGTTGGATAATTAGCTTATGCTATAAGCTCATACCGAACTACGCACTCGCGCTCCTTCTTTTTGCGATCGTAATGAAGCTGGTTCTTTTCCCGTTCGGTATCAAACAGCAGAAAAATATGCTCAAGCAGGCGAAGCTTCGCCCGAAGGAGCAGGCAATTCGTAAGCGTTACGCAGGACGTGACGATCAGGTTACCCGTCAAAAGATGCAGGAGGACCTGATGAAGCTTTATCAGGACGAGGGCTACAATCCCGCATCGGGATGCCTTCCGATGATACTTCAGCTCGTAATTGTTTTCGCCGTTTACGGAGTAATGCGTGCGCCGCTTACCTACGTTTCAAATCTTTCGAACAAGGAAATCAAAGATCTTGGCGTTGGTATTGTTCGGTTGTATGACGAGGGCCTTCTTGAAGAAAAGGACTTTAATAAGAACGCTTGGAAAAGCATTGAGAAGCAGGCGGGCAAAATCGAAAAAAATAAGGTGACCGATGAAGAAACCGGCGAAGAAGAGGAAGTAAAGGATTTCAGCAAGGTCAAAAATCCTATAGCTGATCAGGTTGATCTTACCCGTATAGTCAGAAACAACTATGATAAACTTGATGAGTACGGCTATCTTCCTAAGGGAATTACCTATAAGGATCTACCCAACTTCTACCTCTTTGGCGAGACCTTTGACCTTTCGGTATATCCGACCGTCGCTTTCAACTGGTATATTCTTATACCGATACTGACCTTCGTATTTACCTTTGGAAGCATGAAGCTCTCAAAGAAATTTATGTACCAGTCCGATATTCAGCAGCAGCAAAGTGCCGATATGGGCTGTTCGATGAAGATAATGGACTACGTGATGCCGCTTATGTCGACGTTCATCACGTTCTCTATGCCTTCGATCATCGCAGTTTACTGGATATACAATAACGTGCTGTCCTTTGCTCAGCAGGTCGTTCTTAAGTTTATGTATCCGATCCCCGTATTTACCGAGGAGGATTACAAGCAGGCAGAGCGCGAGATGAACAAGGGTATCAAGCAGCCGAAGAAAAAGGCAAACAACGGCAAGCGTGCAGCTCACCGTATCGACCTTGATGACGATGACGTTGTTGAAGCGCCGAAGCAGGAGCCAAAGAAGGTCAAGGAAGATCCTAAGGCAAGCCTTATTGCGCCTGCACAGATGAAAGATGAATCGGATAAGAAATCCGATAATGACTGATTTTAAGGATGTGAATATATGAAACAGGAAATAACCGTTACCGCTAAAACGATCGAAGCGGCGGTTGCAGAGGGCGCCGAAAAGCTCGGCGTTTCCTCCTCTGCTGTAACCTATGAGGTTATAGAGCAGCCGAAAAAGGGTTTTCTCGGTTTTGGCGAAACTCCCGCTACCGTAAAAGTAAGCTACGTTTCCTCTCCCGAGATGACCGCGCTTTCCTTTGTTAAGACTATAATAAGAGATATGGATATTATCGCCGATGCTACTATCTCCGTAATTCCCGGAAGCAAGAGAGCTTTCCTTATCAACATTTCGGGAGAAGAAGCAAGCGTTCTTATCGGACATCACGGCGACACGCTTGATTCTCTTCAGTACCTCACCAATCTCGCCGCTAACCGCCGCGAAGAGGATGACGAGAGCAACTACACGAGAATCACCGTCGACGTTGAGAACTACCGTTCAAAGCGTGAGGACACTCTCCGCCGTCTTGCAAGAAGAATGGCGGATAAGGCGCTCCGTTACCGCAAGAACGTAACTCTTGAGCCGATGAATGCTTACGAGAGAAGAATAATCCATTCTGAGATTCAGGGAATCTCGGGCGTTACGACGAACTCCGTAGGTGCAGATAATAACCGCCGCGTTGTTATCAGCTGCGATAACGCCTCAAGCGCTCCCAAGACGCCCGCGCGTCCTCCCCGTACCGCCGCATCGAGAATCGTTCCCAAGAACAAGATAGAGAAGAGAGCGCGTTTCGACGATTCGCTCCCCGAATATCAGCTCGGTGACAGCTATTCGATAGATAGCGCGATAGACGAGGCTGAAGCGGAAAACGATACTGATGAGATCTAAAAAAGTACACCCGTTTGGAAATCCAAACGGGTGTACTTTTTTATGTTGTGAGAGCAAATATGCCTTGATGATTACGCTAACTTTTCGATTATTTTCGTATTCGCGGGGAGAATGCCGGACTGCTCGTAAACGATTTCCTGGATCTGTGCGACCTGATTGGGCATAAGTGCAGAGGAGGTCTTGACGATAACGTTACAGCCGCTGTCGCTGATTACCGCGATGCACTTTTCAAAGCCCTTTGCGGTAACAAGGCTTTCAATCTTGCCCTCGTTCTCGATTGCAGAGGCGATCTTTGAGATCTCCTGCATTGCAACCACCTTCGATTCATCCAGCGCCTCGGGATTTTCGACTACGAGCTGAAGCACCTCAATAGCCTCGTCACGCGATCTCTGGCGCTCGATCTGAGTTGATGCGAAGAAGCTGTCAACGTCACTTGCTTCACCGTTTCCGTTGCCATCTACCACGATATTGCCGTTGCCTGCCGAACCGCCCGCCTGCTTTGTTCCTGCGCTGAAAAGAGCGATATTGAGCCAAACAGCACCGCCGATAACGAGAACGGAAAGAATTATCGCTAAGTTTCTTCTGCCGATTTTTTTAACGACCTCCTTGGTTTTTGCTACGATAAGAGCCGTGTCGGGCTTTTTTAGTTTAAGCATAAGATTCCTCCGAAAGTTTGTTTGTTAAAATATATGTTGCTAACCGCTGACATATACCTGATTTTGAGCAATGTCGAAAAGGGAAGAGAGGAGCTTTGATATCTTTTCCTGATTTATCGGGTTGCTTCCGCCGTAGCAAACGACGGCAACACCGCGTATCTTAGGGTAAACGAGCTTGATGACGATCGGCTCGTCACTGTCGCCGCGGTCAATAATTACATATTCCTTTTCGGTAAGCGAGCCGCCGTCATAACGTCCGTTTTGCGCGTAGACGGTCTCGGCACAGGAATCGGCGGTTATTATTACCGACACGTCCGAGATGCCGTCCATTTTAGATAATATCTGACTTACGCGCATTTCAAGATTTTTAATATATTCGTTTGTGATCTCAATTTGTCCCGAAAGATCGGGCATCGTTGACTTTTCTGCCTTTTTTTCGCCGTTACCGATGAAGATAAGAATTATTCCTGCGAGAACTCCGATGAAAAGGAGAACCGCGGTTTTTTTGCCCTTGAAAACACTGCTCAAAGCTCCGTCGCTATTCTTTGTATTTGATCTCACATCCAAGCTCCTTCCCTATGTATTCAGCCGCTTCTTTGATATTGCCCTCTCCTGAAAGCTCACCTGAAAGAATCTTGATGCTTTCCTTGTCGGAGGTGTCGAGAGTCAGGGTTAGAACGGCGTTCTTTACTCCGTAGTGCCTCTCGGCTATGCCCTCCATTTCGTCACATATTCTTTCGGAAGCGAGTGATATTATCGCATCAAGTGCCGCCGAGCCTGCGGTCTCTTCTTCCTTTGGAGGAGATAGATCGATCACGGCTTGCTCGCCTGTAATCAGACGTATGATCGGCAGAGAAAGCGAAGCGCAAATTGAAAGAGCGCAGACGAACGAGATCTGTTTTTTTATACTCTCGTTTTCGGGCGACAGCATAGAAATTATTGCGGCGCAGACCGATACGCTCATAATTGAAAACAGTAGTTCCTTCATAATCAAATACTTGGCAGGACCGAAGCAAAAACTCCCATCGAAATAACGAATATCAGCGAGCCTGTTACGAGCATTGCAATAAGCATATCGGTAACTGAAGCGAAGTCGCGTACCGTGGCGCCGTTTACGCCGAGAATATCGGAAACGAACGCGACGAATGTCAGGCATAGCTTGACCGCGAAGAGCTTTAAAAGCATCGGTAAGGTTGACAGCGCAATCGCTGCCGCGATAAGCGTTCCGGCAGAACTTTTAATTAGAGAAATCCCCGAAAGGTATGTCCCCGCTGCCTCAGAGAGAGCCGCGCCGACTATCGGGATCGAGCTTCCCGATGCAAATTTTACGCTTCTTAACAGAATTGTGTCCGCGCCTTTTGCGATGACCGTTTGAAACGCCAGGGTAATGCATAGGACGGTTGAAAGCAATGATATGAAAAAGACGAAGATCTTCTTCACAGATGTAACCATATGAGATAGATCAATGCCTGTTCCGCGAGAAAGTGCAGACACTGCCGTGAACGCAACAGAAACGGCGAGAACGGGAGTTAACACCCGGCGGCTTACTTCCTCGGTCAGCGCAAGAACTGCGCTCAAAAACGCCGCATTTGCGCCTGAGACGTTGACCTGCCCCCCGGCAAGCGATATGGAGGTTAGTATTGGAAGAGACGTCTTGATTATACCGCTCAGTACGTTGATTACACCGATACACTGCTCGGATAACGGCTTGATTATGGAAATACACGAGCCGCAAAGCGATACGCTTGATGCAAAGCTCAGAGCCTTGCCCACGCTTGTACTCTCCTTTGAAAGCGAAGACAGAAGCGCACAAAGAAGAACCGTTACCGTCAATGTCAAAAGAATGGGAGCGGTATCCGAGAGAGCGAACGAAAGTGATTTCCCTAAAATCGATAAGAAGAACGGAGCATCAAGAAGCTTGACTGCGCTTGTCCCGTCATTCTTTTCGACCTCATTCTCAAAATCCTCCGGCAAAAGCTCTTCTACGCCGTTGGGTAGACCGTCATATATGTCCTTTATCTTTCCGTCGGCGTAAACCGATATTGGCAGGGAAAAGAGCATTATAACGGAACACAAAATTGCCGCCGCTTTCATATAAGAAGCTCCTTTATCATTGAAAGCGTTTCGGTTATTATCGGCAGGCATATAAGAAGTATCTCAATCTTTCCCGCAAGCTCCACTCCGTTTGATAGCGAGGTTTCTCCCATATCGCGGCAAATACTGCCGACAGTGTTTACAACAATACCGACGCCGAGGGATTTTAGCATGACCTTACCGTAACTTGCCATATTGCTTTCATTCATAATATTGGTTACTGTTTCGACCGCGCTTGAAAATCGGGCGATGACTGCGCCGAGAATGAGCAGGGAAGAAAAGAGTGCAACGGTAACGGCTAAGCTTTTGTTGCTGCTCTTTATCGTTAATGCACATATCGCGCCGATAAGTGCGCATCCGCAAAGCTTGAAAAGCACCGTCATAGTCCGAATATCGTTTTTATCGAGGATATAAGCGAGCCAAGCTCCTTGACAAGCATAAGTAAAACTATGATTACACCCGCCATCGAGACGAGCATTGCCTGCTCGTCTCGCCCCGATTTGTTAAGTATCTGGCAGACAACACTTACGATAAGTCCTACGCCCGCCGCCTTCAATATTAAGCTTATGTCCATTTATCTGTCCTTTATATAAATAATATCGCACTCAGTGCAGAAATTGCGCACGACAGGGAAATCGACAGCTTGGTTTTTGTCGGCAATCCCTTGTTTATAACGTCGTATTTATTTTTAAGAAAAGAAAGATAGCTTTCGCATAGCGTAAGCTGTTGATCCGAATAGCTTTTTCCAAGCTCGCTTGCGAATCGCTTTGTTTCGAGCATAATATCGTCCCCGAGGCCAAGCTTATCCGAACAGTATTCAAGTGCGTACGACATACCTTTTTCTTTGAGATAGGGGGTGAATCCTATCCCATCTAAAAACGGATGAGAGAAGCCGTCAAATATTTCGGTAAGACCTTGGCGGAAGCATTTAATCCGAGTGTTTATCCTTTCGGTAAGAAGTATAAGCCCCTCGACACATTCCTTTTCGTTTTTCAACGCCTTATTATAGGAGAAGCCGAAGCCCAATATTGACAGTGTCAAAATGACAATTCCGATGGCACTTATCATGACGTTCTCCTTTCCGTTATATCAAAGGAGAATCCAACTCCCTCACGTCTGATTCCAACGTAGGTATTGAATATCCCGCTTTCATCAAGCTGTTTAAATACTCTTCGGGATAACAGAGCATCAAGGGAGGGCGCGTGAGCACTTGCAATCAGCGGTACACCGAACGATTGAGTTGAGAGAACAGAGTCTGCTTCGCTTGCCCCAAGCTCGTCACAAATAAGAAATTCAGGTGACATCGTGCGTACGGCAAGCTCAATACCGATGCTTTTCGGGTAGGAATTGTAAATGTCGGCAATAGAGCGACGGAATGCATCGGGGCGATAGATCTCGTTTCTGCTGTCTATGACTGAAATGCGCCTTAGATACGGAGGAGAAGAAAGGGTTGCCGCAATATCGCGTAAAAGCGTGGTTTTGCCAACTCCGGGCGGTGAATAGAGAAGCATGCCCCCGCTATTCATAATAAGGCGTTTGCAAAGCCCGTCACCGATACCGTATATGCTTCGCGGTATTCGTATTACTACCGACGTAATCTCGGTAATGCTTCCCTCCGAATATCTTCCGCAAACACCGATGCGGCAGCCGTTGTTATACGGTATGTAGCCCTCCGCCATCGTTTTTTCAAAGGAGTGAAGTGAGCCTCGGCAAAATTCTGCTACCGTAGCCGTCATTTCCTCTGCTGAAACCGTGTCACCGAGCAGAACACTTTTTTCGCCTACGGTGAGCGTGATCGGACGGCTGACGGATAAACGAATTTCGTTTACGGATGAAATATCGTATTTCAGTAGCTGCTCAGAGATGCGTTTAGGCAAACAGCCGATAATGTCTTCTGTCACGTCAAATCTCCCGTTCTTTTTCTTGCTCCATTATATGGGGCGGCGTGTCTTTTTATTACCTTGTCCCTAAGCCTTTTTTCACCCAAAATAATGGCAGAGTAGATAAGTGCGCCGAGCGCTATTCCTATTGCTGCACGAATTGTGCAGTTGTCGATAAGCGCCGATAGCGGCTTGGTCAACAGAATTGATGTAAGAATAGAAATTATCGGCTTGGGTAAGGCCGAAAGCAGTCCCGTTTTTTCGCCCGTTACCTTTTTGAGCCGGAATACCGAGAAACCGAAGTTTATTAGCTCGCTTAAAAGAATTACTGCGACGTATCCCATTATTCCGACCTTAGGCACGAGGAAGAATACACATAAAACGCAAGAGGCGGCGTCGATGACGTTGACCTTCATGGTGAATATCTGCTCGCCGAGCCCCTTGAGCATCGAATCGCAAACGTTGTCGAGATACATTATCGGAATAAGCGGCGCAAGTATATGAAGATAATAGCCGACCTTGTCGCTTCCGTATATCGCCTGACCAAGCTCGGAGCCGTATGCAAAGATAAGCCCCGATGCGCCAACGGAGAATATGAGAATTGCACGAAGTATCTGATGCATTTTGATGCGTATCTCGTTTTTGTCGCCTCTTTCGTTTGCTTCAGCCATTTCGGGAACCGTAAGGGTCGAAAAAGAGTATAAAAACGATGCGGGAAACATTATTATCGGAAGCGCCATGCCTGTCAGCATTCCGTAAGCCGCCATAGATGCGCCGTATGACAGTCCGCTTTTGATAAGCCCCTTTGGTATCAGAATGTGTTCAAGGGCGGTCAAAGCCGACCTTAAAAAGGAGCTTATCGACACCGGAAGCATGATCGACAAAACGGCAGCGGAAAGACCTCCGCGTGTCGATCTTCTCTTCGGTAGGAGCCTGAGTTCCCTTGAACATAGAAACAACGAGATAATAACCGAGAAAATATCAGCGCAAACATTTGAAAATACTACGAGCAGTAAGCACAGATCGGCTCGGTCTGCCATACTGTATATTAGTGTGAACGTGATAAGCATCTTGAAAAGCTGCTCGGTTATCTGCGCGATAGCGGTATTTTTTGCCTTGCGGAGGGCGATGAAGAAGCCGTTTACACAGGAGGAGAGGGAAATGAACGGCAGACCGACAGAAAGCATGCGTAACAGGTGAGAAGCACCCGCGCTTCCGAGCCATGATGCCGATATGTAGGGGGAAAGCAGAAATAGTGCTATGGCGATGGGAATAGAGGATAGCTGAGAAAATACGATGCACCGTATAAGCACCGCACGGGGATTTCCCCGACGTTTTCCCATTTCCTCGGCTACAAGACGTGACGATGCGAGTGACGTTCCCGCGCTTGCAAGCGTGAGGGCAGGGGAGTAGACCGACATTACAAGCTGAAACAGTCCGGTGCCGACCTCACCGACACGGGATGTAATGAATATATTGAAGCCGACACCGAGGGTGCGGAGCAGAAGCGATGCCGCGGTAAGTATCAGTCCGTTATAGATAAAAAGCCGTGCATTTTTCATTTTGGTATCCTTTCATATTTCAATTTATATTCCGCTCCCGTGGTTTTAGAACAACACTCAAAAGCCTGAAAATGAAGGACGGTAATGCAAAAAAATCATTATGCGATGTCAAAACGGCGAATATCCGTCATTTTTTACAAGTTCGCTTGATAAAAAATTCAAAAACCGCAATTTTTCTATTGACAAAGTAAAGCAAAAAATGTATAATGGACTCATCTTTTTAATTATCACCGAGTATTTCGGTTTTTCAGGAGGAATATGCTATGGCATTCACCAACGAATATCTTGCAAACGTCTACGAAAAGGTAGTACGCGATAACCCCGGCGAAACAGAGT
This sequence comes from Eubacteriales bacterium, assembly GCA_045591885.1. Classification (GTDB taxonomy): domain Bacteria; phylum Bacillota; class Clostridia; order Oscillospirales; family CAG-272; genus Colimorpha_A. The sequence continues at coordinate 24,691 of JAZNTT010000050.1, forward strand.
TTCACCAGACAGTGAAGGAGGTTCTCGAATCTATTCAGCCCGTGATCGATCAGCGCCCCGACCTCGTTAAGGCAGGCGTAGTTGACAGAATGGTTGAACCGGAGAGAACTGTATCCTTCCGTGTTCCGTGGGTAGACGATAACGGTAACGTTCAGGTAAACAAGGGCTACCGAGTTCAGTTTAACTCGGCTATCGGTCCGTACAAGGGCGGTATCCGCTTCCATCCTTCTGTAAATCTTTCTATAATGAAGTTCCTCGGCTTCGAGCAGACCTTCAAGAACTCTCTCACCGGTCTCCCCATGGGCGGCGGTAAGGGTGGCTCCGACTTCGATCCCGCAGGAAAGTCCGACGGCGAAGTAATGCGTTTCTGCCAGAGCTTTATGACAGAGCTTGCAAAGCATATCGGCGCAGATACTGACGTTCCCGCAGGTGACATCGGTGTTGGTGCACGCGAGGTTGGCTACCTGTTCGGTCAGTACAAGAGACTCCGCAACGAATTCACAGGCGTTCTCACCGGTAAGGGCTTCTCTTACGGCGGTTCCAGAATCCGTCCCGAAGCAACCGGTTACGGTGCTGTTTACTATACGCAGAATATGCTTGCTTCCTTCGGCGAAGAAGTCAAG
>JAZNTT010000051.1:0-5680 GCA_045591885.1 Eubacteriales bacterium
GCAAGATGGAAGAAGGCGACCTATACCATCAACTGGGATATCAACGCGGACGGTGTTATCAACGATTATGATATAGTTACCACGGTCGAACACGGCGAGATTCCATCGCTTCCTCCTTTCCACGTGCCCACAAAGGATAGCACGGCTGAGTATTCATATACTTTCACCAACAGTTGGCTTCCTGCCCTGAAGCCCGCGGACGGAGATGCGACGTATACTGCGCAGTATGATGCCGTGAGAAGAAAGTATACCGTTAAATTCCTCAATTATGATGGCACAGAGCTGCAGGTTTCCGAAGTTGAATACGGTTCGCTGCCTATTTATAACGGCAAGACGCCTGTAAAGATCGACGATAAGCAATATGATTATACCTTCGTCGGTTGGCTGCCGCAGATAGAAAAGGTCACGGGCAATGCAACTTATATTGCCAACTTCAGCGAGTCGATCAAGAAGTTCACGGTTGTGTGGCTGAACTGGGATGGCAGCGTTCTTGAAACCGATATTGGAGTCGAGCACGGCGATATGCCCCGCTATGACGGCAAGACACCGACAAAGCCGTCGACAGACAACAAAACCTATATCTTCGCGGGTTGGGATCCGCAACTCTCGGGTGTAAGTAGCGACGTGACATATACGGCGACCTTTGCGGAGAAAACCAAGAGCTATTCGATAACGTGGAAGAACGATGACGGAAGCATAATCGACGTTACTGTTGTCGAGCACGGAAAGATGCCTTCTTATGCCGCTCCGACTAAGCCCTCGACTGCTGAATATTCCTATGAATTTGCGGGTTGGACTCCTGCGGTCGTTCCCGCCGTGGCTGACGCGACTTATACCGCGTCATACACCGCAACGAAGATCAAATACACCGTGGTATGGAACGTCGGCGGAGTCAAAGCCTCTGAAAGCTACGAATACGGCGCCATCCCCGAATTTAAGGGATCGACCGATAAGCTTGCGGAGGGATGCACGGCATTTGAATTCAACGGTTGGGACAAGAAGCTCTCCGCGGTTGTCGGCAATGTTGAATATACTGCAATCTACAAGCAGGTGACAAAGCATATTTCGGGTGAATTTACCTATACAAACAATGGCGGCGGAAACCACACGAAGAAGAATAAGTGTTGCTCTGCCGTTATCGAAACGGAGCGATGTTCGGATGTTCCGGGCGATTCCGACCACAAGTGTGATCTCTGCGGCGCGGATAGCATAGGACTTCATAGCGGCGGAAAGTCTACTTGCAAAACTCTTGCAAAATGTGCCGAATGCGGTGCTTCATACGGTGCTTACGACACAAATAATCACGAGTCGGCGCAGATTGCTTATGCAGACGTCACAAAAACAACGCACGATGAGCTCTATGCTTGTTGCGGCGCTATGAAGAGCGATAACGCAAAGCATATTTTCGGCGAGCAGAGCTGTCCTTGCGGAACTATGAGGTCGGTCACCGTTAAGTTTATGAACGGAGAAATACTGCTCAAAGCCTTCGTGGCTGATTTCGGTACAATGCTTAGCGTTGAAGAGGTATCCGCTCCCGCACCGACGAAGGGATACGTCTTCGCTGGGTGGTATACCGCGTCGGGTACACGCGTCGAAAAAGAGATCATGCTGACGGGTGATCTTGTCCTTTATGCCAAATATATCCCCGGCGATGTTGACGGCAACGGAAGGATCGAGAGCCTCGATGCGGACGTGCTCAACAAATACATCGTCGGCGAAAGCGTTTTTGTCGTTGATGACAAAAATGCGCTTGACATCAACCGCGACGGCAGAATAACAGTAGCAGATTCGGTTGCAATACTGTTTCACATATCCGGAAAGCAACCTATTTCCGATTAAAAAATAAAACCATCCACACCGAAAGGTTTAGATGCTTTTTTTCATAAAAAAGGAATTCATATAAAAACGAAGACGGTAAACAATATTAGCAGAGAACGCAAGTCGCCGGCGCGAAGAACGGTGAGTGATCGAACTTATGCTCTGTGCGGCATGCGGGCTCAATTGATATAGATCCGCATTCGCACGCATATCGGAGCTGTTAAGCACCGAGTCGGTTATTCGCGAGCGATTGCACCCCAAGAAAAGAAGTTAATGCTATAAGCATAAGGAGAATTTCAAAATGGCTAACAAGAATGCAAAGAAGGCTCTCGAGCAGTTTAAGAACGAGGCAGCTAACGAAGTAGGCGTAACCCTCAACCAGGGCTACAACGGCGATCTTACCGCACGTCAGGCAGGCTCTATCGGCGGTCAGATGGTTAACAATATGAACCCCGTACGAACTATGAGATTTGAACGTCATAACCGCATATCGCAAGGACACAAGATAACCGTCAAGTACGCGTTTTCCCTTACGGTGTAAGGCTTTGATGAAATAAAACGTACGGAGGAACAAAAAAAGAAGGACACCAAAACCATTTACGAACAGATCGGAGGTACATATCGAGAGGAAATCGTCGCCAATGAACTGCTCTATACTTAAAGCAACGAAAGAAAATATCTTCCAAGTAACTGATTCTCGTATTAAATCCCTTGTCTATGCATATACTATTATCGGGTGGAAATCCCGTAAGCAAAATGAAATATTTTTTTCGATAAAAGGTATTGCATTTTTCTTAAAAGTATGGTATAATACAGACAAGGAAAACGGGCTGGTCGTAAGACCCGGGTCCACCTGCGGCGGGGATGTTCCCCGCCATTTTGTTTTGGATGGAGTGTGAATGATGAACGAACTAAGTATATTCGTTGACGAGTCGGGCGATTTCGGTTCATACGAGCCGCACACACCATTTTATTTGTTTACACTCGTATTCCATGATCAAAGCAATTCCATCGAGGATCAGATCAGTCATTTGGAACACGGACTCACAGATGTTGGATTTGACGTGAAGCATTGCTTCCACGCAGGCCCTATTATCCGCCGCGAAGAAGATTATCAAAATCTTTCAATAACAGAACGTAGAAAATGCCTCAACCGCATTTTAACATTTGCAAAGAACTGTGAGATATCCTACATTACCTTTTCGGTTGAGAAGAAGCATATGTCGGACTCGCTCAGCTTGACAGTGGCACTCTCCAAGCAACTCTCGGCATTTATTCGCGAGGAATACGCCTTCTTTGCGGGGTTTGATAAGATCATCGTTTACTACGATAACGGACAAGTTGAGTTGAACAAGCTCTTGGCATCTGTATTCACGGTTATGCTTCCGCAAGCGGAGTTCCGTAAGGTAATGCCCGCAGATTACAGGCTGTTTCAAGTTGCAGATCTTTTCTGCACGTTGGAGCTTATCTGCCTCAAGGACGAGCGTCATCTTATGTCCAAATCCGAGGAAGCATTTTTTGGCTCTATGCGTGATATGCAGAAGAACTACCTCAAGCCGATGTATAAGAAACGCTACAAGGAGATGAAGTGATATGGCTACCGAAGATATCAAAAAGGCAATTGCCGAATTGATGCGCGAGCTTCAAAAGGGCGAGGATAGCGCAAAAGAAAAAGGATATATCGATATATCCGATGTTGAAAAGATCATAAAAGTGAAGTAATGATAATAGATCGCTATCCTTCGATGGTAGCGACTATCTTTTTATCCTTTAACCATTGTACCAAAGCAGAAAAGGGCGACCGAGAAACCGAGGGAAACCACGGTCGACTCGGTTGATATCGTTCCTGCCAAGTTGCATACACATACGCCGATCATCACACCCGTAGCGAGGATTCGGATAAACTCTTTACGAACGGTAGATAAAAAAGTAGTTTTCGGTACACATTCCTTTTTTTCCGACGTTATTGGTGTTTCGACCGGTAAACCAAGCAGGTCGATAAGCTTCTCTAAATGCTCGTCACAAGGTTTTGACAATCCCCGTTCCCACTTTGAAACCGCCTTTCCTGATATACCGAGCATCGCCCCAAGCTCCGATTGTGTCAGACCGCGTTCTTTTCTTTTCTGCGATATTAATACGCATATATTATCCATGTAAACCTCCGTAAACTGTTTGGTTGATTATAGTATTAACAATAATTATTTGTTTTTTATTACAGACCTTGAAATAAAGCAAAATTTATGTTATAATATGATAGATAGACCAACTGTTTGCATCAAATTGAATTTTGTGAGGTGGAGTCTGTATGAAACGAAAAAACATGACGCGCTTATTTACGGCACTTCTGATCGTGAGTCTTATATTTTCTGTGTTGCCCATGGCGGTGTCCGCGCAGGAAACAAAGCTGATCACCACGAGGGCAGAGTTTGAAAAGGCACTCAGGGACGCAAAGGACGGCGATACGCTTCTCGTCGGAGATATCGACTTTGAGCTTCCTTATACGGGCGCGGTTAATACGGTTGAAAGGATCACGATCGATAAAAGCGTTACGGTCAAAAACGGAAAGACTGACGGAAACGCCGTCTTTTGGGGCGCGAGCTTTATACTGAGTGGCACGAAGATCGGCGGCGACCGCTCGTCGTTTGTTTTTGAGGGTATCATCTTCGACGAGAGACTTGACACAGGCACGCTGACAGATGAGGATTGGAAGCTTTCCTACGATAGTTTGGGCGAGGAATTATCCCCGTATCCACTGAAGAATCAGTATGCCGTTGAGTGCAATGGTAACGGGGTTGCAAGCTTCAAAAATTGCGAATTCAAGAATTATATGCATACGTACGGTCCCGCCATCCGCGCGTTTTATGGGGATTATACGCTGACTCCCTCTATTGAAGCGGAACACGGCGACAACGTGCCGTATCGGTTGGAACTGAATCTGGAGGGATGCAGCTTTTCGTCCAACGCCTCACTGTACGGCGGCGGTGCAGTCTACGTTGAAGCAACCGGCAAGAACGTAACGCTTAACGTGAAGGATTGCAGCTTTAAGGAAAACAAATCAGGCTTTGTTCAAAATGCGGTCGGCGGCGGAGCGGTATACGTGAAAAATACCGTTGCTACCTTTGAGGGATGCGTTTTCGAGAAGAACGACGCAAATTATTATTACGGCGGCGAAAGATTTTGGGCGGATAAGCTGAGCGGCGGTGCAATCGGATGTGACGACGACTCCTCTCTTACCGTTCGTAATTGTATGATTATCGGAAACAAGGCATCGTTTGGCGGAGCAATCGGCATTCTTATATCAAGCGCGGATATTGAGGACTGCTATATAACCGAAAACAAAGCAATTCCCGAAACCGAGAGTGCGTCAGGCAATCTCGGATTATGCAGTGAGCGGGGACTTGGCGGCGCGATATATCTCAACGGCGCAACGAACGTAACAGTAAGCAACACCGAGATTCGCAAAAATTACGCTGAAAACGCAATGGGCGCGATATACACGGATTATGCTCCTTCTTTGGATTACAGCACTCGCTCGGTTGAACTGCTGTTCTGCACGATAGAGGGCAATACCTGCAAAATGAATATGTCCGACTATATGGGATACGGTGAGGACAGATGGCTTTGGTATTCGTGGTACACCGATTTCTTTGATATAAGCTATCTCGAATATTACGGAAATCTGGTTGTTGACGGTATATACGAAACGCACCTGCCCAAAACAGAGCAACCCACCGAGGAGAACGGATACAACTATTTTGGCAGTACAGCCCCGTCAGAGTGGTACAACGAGGAGGGGCGTCTCGTACGTGCTTCCACGGTTCCTACCGATTTTATCAAGGAGAAGTTGGGCGATAGAAATTAT
>JAZNTT010000052.1:0-4657 GCA_045591885.1 Eubacteriales bacterium
AATAGGGATTTTATAGTAAAATACTGATTTGGTAAGAAAAAATAATTATTTAAATATAAAGGAGAATTCACCATGTCTGTAAAAGTTGCTATTAACGGATTCGGCCGTATCGGCCGTCTGGCTTTCCGCCAGATGTTCGGAGCTGAGGGCTACGAGGTTGTCGCTATAAACGACCTTACCGCTCCTTCCATGCTCGCTCACCTTCTCAAGTATGATACCGCTCAGGGCGCATACTGCGGAACTATCGGTGAGAGCAAGCACACCGTAGAGTCCACCGAGAACTCCATTATCGTTGACGGTAAGGAGATCATGATCTACGCTGAAAAGGACGCTAACAACTGCCCTTGGGGTCAGCTCGGCGTTGTCGTAGTTCTCGAGTGTACCGGCTTCTACTGCTCTAAGGACAAGTCCATGGCTCATATCAATGCAGGTGCTAAGAAGGTTGTTATCTCTGCTCCCGCAGGAAACGATCTTAAGACCATCGTTTTCAACGTAAACAACGATACCCTTGCCTCTGATGACCAGATCATCTCCGCAGCATCCTGCACCACCAACTGCCTCGCTCCTATGGCTAAGGCGCTCAATGATTACGCTCCTATCCAGAGCGGTATCATGACCACCGTTCACGCTTACACCGGCGACCAGATGATCCTCGACGGTCCTCACAGAAAGGGCGACCTCAGACGTGCTCGCGCAGGCGCACAGAACATCGTTCCTAACTCTACCGGCGCTGCAAAGGCAATCGGTCTCGTTATCCCCGAGCTCAACGGCAAGCTTATCGGCTCTGCTCAGAGAGTTCCTACCTGCACTGGTTCTACCACGATCCTCGTTGCAGTTGTTAAGGGTCAGAACATCACCAAGGAAGGCATCAACGCTGCTATGAAGGCTGCTGCTAACGAGTCCTTCGGCTACAACGAAGACCAGATCGTATCGAGTGACGTTATCGGTATGCGTTACGGTTCTCTCTTCGATGCTACCCAGACCATGGTTGCAAAGATCGACGACGACACCTACCAGGTACAGGTCGTTTCTTGGTACGACAACGAGAACTCCTACACCTCTCAGATGGTTCGCACCATTAAGTACTTCGCTGAGATCTGATCAAAGCATGAAAATTACGGAGTATCGCCGAATCGGTGATACTCCGTTTTTTATATCATTTTCTGTCCGTTTATATTCAGCGCAAATCGGCAATTCAGCTTTTCGGCTGCCTTTCTGCAAAGAAGCATGCGGTTTAAGAATATCTCAAAATAATCCATAACGGGCGATATTGAAATATCAATATCAAGGTCAAGCGTTATTTCACCCTCCTCTATAACAAGCTCGGAACGCTTGACGGCATAGTTTACCCTATCGTGAATATCGAAGCTCGGTATATCGGTATTACGGACTCGGCTCGCACGAACGTCGGTCTTGTCGGCAAGGATAAGTGCCGCGGCAACGGCGTTTACGGGGAACGCAGTTCCTTCATCGTGATTTCCTATTGCGGTTATGATCGTCGCTACGTCGTCGGGGTCGGCATCCATTTTTTCAAGAATACGGAACGCCATGACCGCTCCGCTCTGCGCATGGTCTATTCTGTTTATTATGTTGCCGATATCGTGTATATACCCTGCTATCTCGGCAAGCTCCGCCTCACGCTCACTGTAACCGAGTGTCAAAAGTATCTTTTTCGCATACGTTGCGACTCTCGTAACGTGCGGAAAGCTGTGCTCTGTAAAGCCAAGCGCAATGAGCGATTCGTCCGCCTTTTCGATATAGCTTTTTATTGATGGATTGTTTTTAATTTCTTCTATCGTTATTTTCATTTTAACTCCACAATTAGATTTCTATATAAATATTATCACAAAGCTATCCATCGGTCAATACGCAAAATGACGAAAAAAACCCTCTTTCTCCAAGCGTTGACTTTTAATACGCACAGTGTTATAATTCAAGTACAAAACGGAGGATAAAGCTATGAAGAAAATTATATCCTTGCTTATCGTAATGATAATGACGGTGTCGCTCTTTGCTTGCAACAACATAAGCTCAAAAAAAACGGGAGGCACCACGTCAGGTGAAACGACAGCTCCCGAAACAACTTCACCTGAAACTACACCGAACGAGACTACGGAGGAAATGACGACCGAAGAGGTAACAACGGAAAAGGTGACGACCGAAGAGGTGACGACCGAGCCTCCTATGACGAAAAGTTCAGTTACGCTCGTTGCGGTCGGAGACAATCTAATTCACTCCTCCCTCATAACCGCCGGTCAGAAATTTGGTTATGACAAATTCTATAATCGCATAAAAGGCACGATAAGCGGAGCGGATATTGCAATAATAAACCAGGAAAGCACCTTTACCTACGATAAAAGCAAGTATTCGGGATATCCGAAATTTGCATCTCCGACGGGCGTCGGTGTAGCAGCGATAAATGCAGGCTTCGACATTTTCACGCTCGCAACCAATCACACTTGGGACAAGGGTGAGCAACAGATAATCGACACGCTCGATTTCTTTTCAAAGCATCCCGAGGTCACAGCCGTCGGAATTCATGAGAAAATGGCGAGCTACTACAAAACCAAAGTGGTCGAGAAAAACGGAATAAAGATCGCCATCTTCAACTGTACCTACCTCTCAAACTGCACAAACAAGGTCTGGTGGCGCATGAACGATATGAGTGATAAGCAGTATTTCAGGGATATGCTCAGTTGGGCGGAAAAGAATACCGATATCACAATAGTTATACCCCATTGGGGAACGGAATATCAATATGTTCCAAACTACATGCAGACAAGCTGGGCAAAATTCCTTACCGAGTGCGGCGCGGATATAATAATCGGCCATCACCCGCACGCAGTTCAGCCTATGATGACCATCAAGGCGGGTAACGGAAACACCTCGATCTGCTATTACTCACTCGGAAATTTCATCTCGGATCAAACGACAATGAAGGGGAACGTCGGAGGTATGGCATCTCTTACAATCGTGAAGGAAAACGGCGTAACGCGCGTAGAAGACGCAACTCTTATACCCACAACCGTTCACGTTGAAAGAGTAAACGGTGTAAGAACCTTTGAGGCAATGCTGCTATCCGACCTGACCCCCGAGCTGCTCAAAAAGGACGTAAAATTCGGTAGTAATACCGTCGAGGAATTTTGGGATCTGTTTAATATGGCTTCAAAATCATATCCGTAATAACAAAGAGCAACGGTTTACCGTTGCTCTTTTCATATTTATTCGGTTTATCAAATACAATTAAAGCAAGGAAAGGTCCTTTATGCAGGAACGGCAAACGAGCTTACCCTTGAGGTAAACGACGTCGGACGCGTTTCCGCAGAAAACGCAGGACGGGTGGTACTTTTTGAGGACGATCTTATCGTCGTCAACGAATATCTCCACCGATGCTCCCTTTGCTTCAAGATCCATATTCTTACGAAGCTCCTTCGGCAGTACTATTCTTCCAAGCTCGTCTATCGGTCTTACAATTCCCGTTGATTTCATTTTAATATCCTCCGCTGCTTTTCGTCATTATTTTACTTATTCTACCATATTGTACCAAAAATGTCAATAGGGGCAAACTCATGGCTATAAAAATTTCAGGTGTAATAATTATAATATCGGTCATTTGCGCGTTATTTACAGGAAACGGAAACGCTCTTACCGAAGCGGCGATCTCAGGCAGTGCGCGCGCCGTAACCGTCGCGTTTTCGCTTCTTCCGATGATGTGCCTTTGGTGCGGGATAATGAAGGTCGCCGAAAACGGCGGTATACTTAATGTATTTTCGCGCCTGCTGTCACCGATCTTACGGCTTATATTTCCCAAAACGGCAAAAAGCGGTGACGGTGTCAATGAGATCTCGACCTCACTTGCTGCGAACATTCTCGGAATCGGAAACGCCGCAACTCCGCTCGCGCTTGCGGCAACTAAAAAGCTCGGATCAGAAATGGACGGGAAAGCGAGTGACGATCTCATCACGTTTACGCTCATCGGTTGCGCTCCTCCATGCCTCTTTCCAACGACTATCGTCGCGCTTCGCGCCGCATCCGGTAGCAGTGATCCGACGTTGATCGTACCACTCGTAATTCTTTGTTCATTTACTCTTTGCGTTATCAGTATCCTTCTGTCAAGATTGTTAGCAGGCGGTAAGCGATGAACGCATCAGCACTCATGCTTCCGATCATACTTTCGGCGTTTTCGCTTTTGTGCCTTTTTTCAAAAAATGATACTCAAAATTGGTTTATTTCGGGCGCTAAAGAGGGGTTAAACGGCGCTTTTTCGCTCATTCCGACGCTCGTTTTGCTGTTGACTGCCGTTTCTATGTTCTCCGCAAGCGGCGCGTCCGAGCTTCTAAGCAAGCTCCTTTCTCCAATACTTAACAAGGTCGGGGTTCCAAGCGAGCTTGCACCGTTGCTAATAGTTCGCCCCTTGTCGGGAAGCGGAGCGACGGCGCTTCTCACAGATGTATTTGAAACACACGGCCCTGACAGCTTTATCGGTATCTGCGCGTCGGTCATAAGCGGCTCGTCAGACACGGTATTTTACGTCACCGCTCTATATATGTCGGGCGCGGGCGCGACCAAGTCACGCTACACGCTTCCCTGCGCGATCGCTGTTATGTTATTCGGCATTATCCTCTCGTGTCTCGTCGTACGCTTTTTGGCATAACGG
>JAZNTT010000053.1:0-30844 GCA_045591885.1 Eubacteriales bacterium
TAGATATACGTTTACGTCGTTGGCGTCGGTTCCGTTATGTACGGTAAGATAGCCGTAGGAGCCGCGGTTTTGAAGTGCGTAAACACCGCCCGCTTCAAGTCCCGTCGGAAGCGAATAACCGTAGGTCACCGTAAAGAGCGGACGGTATGCTACCGTCGTCTGCTCCATTCCGTACGTTGCGTTATAATCGGGATTTGTCTTTGATTCGTTATCGTATTTCAAAACGTACCCGTAATTTACGCCCGCAAGAAATTCGTTATACAGTTTTGCAAAATCGTCCGTCAAGTCAAAGGTAAATTTTCTCGTAGACGCATTAAACGGGCAAGTTCCGATCTTATCAGCTTCGGTGAATGACGGCTGATTAGCATAGGTAATCGTGCTTTGATTCCAGTCGCTGTTCAGCATATAGAGCGCCACCGTGCGTCCCGTCGTAGAGCCGACAGGGAGTGTCAAGGTCAGCGTTGCGCCTATGACGGGCATACTCGGGTCAATATTCGGGAGATTCATTATTTTTATAAACGTGCGGTGAATCTTCGAATTATCTATTCCGACGATGTTCTTTCTCTCCGACGAGTGATTCGCGGTATTTCCCTCATAGACGTACGTATCGACTATATTAGAGGAATACTCTCGGCTGGTTATCGAGGGATCAAGAAGAATCGGGTATACTCTTTCTTCAGACGCAAGCCAAGCTTCGTTTGGTGTATACGTTATTACGCAATCGCTTCCGTTTTGAGTTACGGTCACTTTTATGTCATTAAGTATTTCCCCGACGGCGTCTTCCATATAAGGAACACCGATAGTATATTCCGGTTCGCCTTCTTCGTTAAGAAGACTGACGCTGTTGTCAAAATTCACGCGGGCAACAAGAGTTCCGACCGAAAGATTCATCGAAATGCTCTTAACGTCAGTCTTTGAATTTATGTATATATCTTCTTCGATCTTGTTACGGTATACCGAATAATCTACCGATATTTCGGGAGAACCGGGAATTATCTTTTCATAAGCAATACCGCCCGACGCCTTTGAAAGCTCAAAGGTCTTTGAGTCGGTAACAAGCGATTTGCTGTTTTTGGTGCTTACCGTAGGATTTTTAAGTGTCACAGACGGCGTTATCAATTCAGCGCTTCTCACCGCAACGCTATCAGACATTATAGTTTTACTATGTGAAACAGTCTTATCTGTCGTCAGCCCCCACGAGATAACGTGCTCGCCGCTGTTCATCGTTACGAGCTTTGAAACGTCGGATATTGATGCAAATTCTACGGAAAAAGCATCGTCTCCGGCTCTGTAATTTTGGGCGGACTTATTATACGACACTTCGTTGTCAACGTCTATCCATTCGCCGTTTTCGTTCTTGTAGTGGATAGCTTCCGCGTAGGACGCGACGATATACGTACCGTCGGAGCAAAGGTAGTGCTTTTCAAACTCACCGCGTTTTGAAACGTCCTCTGCCATGACGAATACGTCTGACACGGGGATTTTGTCTATTGCATCGATGAGTGGCACTGCGAACACTGATGCCTGCGTCAATAGGATTGCTGTCGTTAAAACAATGGATAACAAGGTTCTAAGGTTCTTTTTCATAGTAATTCTCCTCCATATTAAATTGTTTAAGGTCTTGGTGTTGGAAAGCTTAATAGATTGCAGGACTTAAACTTTGTTCGCTGTAATTATTATATCATAATACGGTTGACATTGCAAGCGGTTTGTCTAATTTTCTATATAATGCATAACAAATTAAACAGTTTATTGTGCAAAATAGTAAAACCTCTCCAAGCGATTTACGCTTGGAGAGGTTTATTATTCCTCGGAGCAAAATCCGATCACAAACAGCTCGCGCAGGCGTTCCTTTTTGCCCTGCGCGTAAAGGTGTGCAAAAAGTGCTTCAAGCCCCGTTGCGCGGCGGTACTGCGGCGCCGACGCGCTTTTCGGGATCGAAATGCCGTTTGCATTTCTGCCGCGCTTGTATATCTGAGTCTCCTCTTCGCTGAGATGCGGAAGTATCTTCTCTATCGCATCACTTTGCGAGGTCGCCTTAACAAAGGAGAGCGCCATTTTGTTGAGCTTGCCGACGTCGGTCACGCCGGTCGACAAAAGGTACTGTCTCGTTATAAGCTCAAACACCGCGTCACCGAGATAAGCAAGCGATGTGCCGCTCAGCAGCATTTCGTCCTTTATTTCAAAAAACATAGTTTAAAGCACTCCTTTGATCCTGTAAATAATCAGCTTGAACAAACCGATCTTTTTCCTCGCATTCACGCGAAGCGAAGGTAGAGAACATACAGGTTTTTACCTCGTCAATTATCGAATTGCAGGTCGTGTACGCATATTCAAATTCGGTATATGTAGCGTTTTCCATGTCTTCCCCCGGAAATAGTATTCTCAAACCATATTATACCATATTATCAAAGTTTAGTAAATAGCAAATTAAGTTCTTGCAAAAAGCGTTACCCTGTGATAAAATTGAAATATCAACTTCAAAGAGGAAAATTATGGTTACAGCAATCATTATAATCGCCGCGGTCATTATCACAGTAACGGCGATACTCTGTTATTTTGCAAAAAATACCTTCGCGCGAGGCGGTAAGGTGTACGAAATTTCAGAGGTGCTGAAAGACAGTCCTGACCAGCTTAACCGCATTGCAGAGGGGAAAAGCGAGCTTGAAGCGATGCCGTCCGAGCGATGCGAGATGACCTCTCACGATGGCTTGCGCCTCGTCGGAAAGCTATACCGAGCTGAGGGTGAAACGAACAAATACATCATCTGTATGCACGGCTACCGCTCATCGAGCGAGGACTTTATGTGTGCAATGAGCTTCTTTATGAGCCAGGGCTATAACGTACTCGCAATCGAGCAACGCGCGCACGGCGATAGTGAGGGTAAATGGATAACGTTCGGAGTAAAGGAGCGCTACGATGCGCTTTCCTGGTGTAATTACCTTATAGAAAAATACGGAAGCGATATAAAAATCATACTTGACGGTTTGTCAATGGGCGCAACAACGGTGCTCTTGGCATCGGGACTTGATCTGCCGAAAAACGTCAAGGGTATAATCGCAGACTGTGGCTTTTCGTCTCCTTGGGATATAGTTACCGAGGTCGCAAGGCGTGATATGCACATTCCGAAATTCCCGCTTCTTTATCTTATGTTGCCGACAGTAAGACTTCTTTGCGGCTTTGGGCTTAAGGAAGCTTCAACAGTAGACGCAGTAAAAAACAGCAATCTCCCGATCCTCTACGTTCACGGCTTGGCAGATGACTTCGTTCCGCACGAAATGAGCGTTAAAGCATACGAGGCGCGCCCCGAAAACAGCCGTCTTGTCAGCGTAGAAAACGCAACTCACGGCATGAGCTACGTCGTTGACGAGGAAAGATGCAAAAAGGAGCTTGCATATTTCTTGAACGAAGCAACAGAAAAAGGACACTTTTAAATAACAAAATTCCCGTCGAGCAAATGCCCGACGGGAATTTTTTCCGGTCTTATTCCGCTATATCTACGATGATCTTTTTGCCAACGGTATTACCCGCTGCCTTCATCACAGTGCGTAAGCACTTGGCGTTCTTGCCTCGTCTGCCGATTATCTTTCCCATATCGCTCTCGGCAACGGTAACGGTGAATACAATCGTATTACCGTCAGCGCGCTCTTCGATAACAAGCTCTTCGGGATGGTCGATCATCGCAACAGATATATCGGTAAGAAGCTGCTTAAGCTCCGGCATTATCTTCACCCGATAATGTTCTGCTTCTTAAGAAGTGCACGAACGGTATCAGTCGGCTGAGCGCCGTTCTTGATCCACTTGGTTGCCTTCTCTGCGTCGATCTCAACCTCAGCGGGATCGGTCATAGGATTGTAGTGTCCGATCTGCTCGATGAAGCGTCCGTCACGGGGAGAACGCGAATCTGCAACAACGATACGGTAGAAGGGTGCCTTCTTCTGTCCCATTCTTCTGAGTCTGATTTTAACTGCCATTTTTTCTTTCCTCCGAAATATATAAATAATAATTTTTTATTAACAAAGGTTGATTTTCAACCGAGTGTTATCATTTACGGTGCTTACGCGATTTTTTCATCATGCGGTTGAACTTTCCGCTTGACATTTCCTTCATCATCTTGCAGGTCTGCTCGAACTGCTTGAGAAGCCTATTTACGTCCTCGATCTTAGTTCCCGAGCCTGCGGCAATTCTTCTCTTTCGCGGCGGGGTTATTATTGAGGGCTTATGCCTTTCGGCAGGGGTCATGGAAAGGATTATTGCCTCTGTACGTCCGATCGCCTTTTCGTCGATCTGTGCATTCTGAAGCTTTGATGCATCGATACCGGGGAGATTTGCAAGAATGTCCTTCATCGGTCCGAGCTTCTTTATCTGACGGAACTGATCGAGGAAGTCCTCAAGGTCAAAGGTCGAGGTACGCATTTTGCGCTCAAGCTCCTCTGCCTGCTTCTCGTCATAAGCCTGCTCTGCCTTTTCGATAAGGGAGAGCACGTCGCCCATTCCGAGGATTCTTGACGCCATACGGTCGGGATGGAACGGCTCGATCGCGTCGAGCTTTTCGCCGACACCGACGTACTTGATCGGTTTTCCCGTAACGTATCTCACCGAAAGCGCCGCACCGCCTCTGGTATCACCGTCGAGCTTAGTAAGCACGACGCCCGTGATGTCAAGGAGCGAATTAAAGCTTTCAGCGACGTTTACTGCGTCCTGACCGAGCATTGCGTCGACTACGAGGAGAATTTCCTGCGGCTCGAGCGTTTCCTTTATTTCCTTAAGCTCCTCCATCATCTTTTCGTCGATGTGGAGTCGGCCTGCGGTATCTATGAATACGACGTCGTGTCCGTACTGCTTAGCGTGTTCAACACCCGCCTTTGCTATCTTTACGGGGGAGACGTCCGTCCCCATTGCGAAAACGGGAATATCAAGCTGCTCGCCGACGACCTGAAGCTGCTTAATTGCCGCAGGACGGTAAACGTCACAGGCAACGAGAAGCGGACGGCGGCCCTGGTTTTTAAACATACCCGCGAGCTTTCCGCAGTGTGTCGTTTTACCGGCACCCTGAAGACCTACCATCATAACGATCGTAGGAGGACGCGAAGCGAGCTTTATTCTCTCGCCCTCGCCGCCCATAAGTTCGGTCAGCTCTTCGTTAACTATTTTTACTATCTGCTGTGCGGGGAGCAGGCTTTGAAGCACCTCAGTACCCACAGCTCTTTCGGTTACCTTTTTTATAAAGTCGCGTACGACCTTGAAGTTTACGTCTGCCTCAAGGAGCGCGAGCTTTATTTCCCGCATACCGACCTTTACGTCTTCCTCGGTCAGCTTACCCTTGCTCTTGAACTTCTTGAACGCCGCGTTTATCTTTTCGGTTAAGTTCTGGAACATAATTACAATTCCTTATTAAGTTTCTTCGCCGCGTCGATAATGTCATCAACGCTCTGCCCTTCGGCTTTAAGCTGATTCAGACGGTCGATAATAAAGGCGACGGTCTTTCCCATATCACCGAAGCGGGATGCAAGCCCAAGCTTTTCTTCAAGCTCGGTTATTATCTCCTCGCTTTTAACGATTCGGTCGCGCACGCCCTGGCGTGTTATACCCGTAATTTCGGATATTTCCGAAAGTGAGTAATCGCCGTTATAAAAGAGGTCGGCAGCTTCTCTCTGCTTATCGGAAAGGATGTCTCCGTAAAAGTCGAGAAGGAGCGACATATTGAGATTCTTCGACATAATTTACTCCGTTTTTAACTGTAAAGCAAATTGCCTTACACATTATAACAGAAGTGTATATCTTTGTCAAGAGATTTTTGAAAAATAATATTTATTTATCAACCTCGGCGTTTTTTACTGCGTTTATCATTTCATACTGAGGCAGGTGGATTTTATTCTCCAAGTATTGAAATCGCGTCGCCCTCTTTGAATTTCAGCGCGATAAGTCCGAATTTCTCGGTCAGACGTGCACGGTTTCTACCGTTCTGACCGATGGCTTTCGAGAGATCTCCGCGCGGAACGGTTACCGTCATTCTTTGCGGCAACACCTCAAGTGCCAAAATACGTTTTTCAATCTCGCGGAAGTAAAGCTCGCCCTCAACAAGCTCGCCCATCGCGGGGTGATAACAGCCGCACGCGATCTCGTCGCCCGAGTTAAGCTCTGTTCCCGAGTGCAGTCCGATACGAAGGACCTTGACACCGTTCTCTCTGAATACCGAAAGCACCGATGCCGATCTATCTACAAGCTCACTTTCGGTAAGCGGCGTGTATTCGCCGTTTTCAATCATTTTTACAAGGTGCGTATTCTTCAAAATTACTATCGGATAGATGCGCGCCTCGCCGGCACCAAGCTCACATATAAGCTTTGCGGTCTTAATTTCGCTATCGACGTCAGACATCGGAAGCCCTATCATCATCTGCCCGACGAGGTCAAAGCCGCGTTCCTTTATCAGCTTGCAGGCTTTTACTGTATCGGACAGCGTATGTCCTCTTTTGCTTGCCTCCAGCACCTTATCAGATGCGCTCTGTATACCGAGCTCTATCGTTTTTACCGAGTATTTGCCGAGAATATCGAGTATTTCTTCACTTATATAATCGGGACGCGTTGAGAGACGTACCGATCCTACCCGACCCGCTTTTACGTATTCCTCCGCAATTTCAAGGAGCGCCACCATAAGAACGCGGTCGATTCCCGTGAACGAGCCGCCGAAAAACGCGATCTCACATTCACGATCGCCCGCCGTTGACAGTGCATCCTCTATCTGCATTCTTACATCCGATATATCAAAATGCGTTCTGCCCGAAATACTGCGCTGATTACAGAACGCACAGTCATTCGGGCAGCCGAGATGCGGTATAAAAATTGGTATGTTGATGTGTTTCATTCCTGTTTACCGAAATCAAACAGCGAAAGCGCTTCCTTTGCCGCGCTCTGCTCTGCCTTGCGCTTTGACGGTCCGTTTCCGCGTCCGATGACGTTACCGTTGAGACGAACCTCAACGAAGAAGGTCTTATCATGCGCGGGGCCGCTTTCGCCCACGGTCTTATATTCAAGAAGCGATCCGCGCTCCTGCTGAACGAACTGCTGAAGCGCCGTTTTATAGTCACGGTCGGCACCGCTTTCGACGATACCGTCGATCTCCGCCGAGATTATCGGCAAAAGGAACTCACGCACAGGCTCAAGCCCGCCGTCGAGATAGATTGCGGCAAGCAGTGCTTCAAAGGCATCTGCAAGAATTGACGGGCGGTTTCGTCCGTTCTGACATTCCTCTCCGTGTCCGAGTCGCAAATACGCACCGAGGTCTATCCTTTTCGCAAGAGTGCAAAGAGTTTTTTCACAGACCGCCGATGCCCTCGTTTTCGACATTTCACCCTCGGGAAGCTCGGGATAATTCTCATACAGATAGCGGCTGCTTATCAGGCTCAGAACCGAGTCTCCGAGAAATTCAAGCCGCTCGTTACATCCGACTCCGTCCTTGACCTCATTTGAATACGACGAGTGCGTAGCTGCGAGGATAAGATGCGACCGATCCTTGAAAACGTATCCAATTGTCCTTTCAAGCTCCGAGAGCGGAGCGGGATATTGCTTGTTCATTTTCCTTATTACTTTTCCTCTGTCGTAATAATATCCGGTACAACGAGCTTTGCGATCTTGTACGTCACGGCGTTATCAACGCAGGAAAGCGCCTGACGGACAGCGTTCTTTATCGCGTAAGCATCGGAGCTTCCGTGTGCCTTTATGACAGTTTTCGACAGACCGAGAAGCGGTGCGCCGCCGTATTCCGATGCATCGAAGCTCTTTTTCATTTTCTTAAGTCCGCCCTTGACACCGAGATACGATGCCTTGGTGATCGGATTTGCGGTAAACACGTCGGTGAGCTTGCTGATTATGAACTTTGAAAGTCCCTCGCTGAGCTTCAGGACGATATTTCCCGAGAAGCCGTCGCACACGAGCACGTCACACTTGCCGTTCGGCACGTCCTTACCCTCGATATTTCCGACGAAATTGATGCCCTCGGCATTTTCAAGCAGCTCGTAAGCCGCCGCAACCGTCTTTGTTCCCTTGATCCTCTCCTCACCGATATTGAGCAGACCGACGCGGGGATTGTCAACCCCGAGGATCTCTCTCATATAGACCGTTCCCATCTGTGCAAACTGGACGTACGTCTCGGGCGGAATTTCGATATTCGCTCCGCTGTCCATGAGCATGGTGGGGTTAGCATAAGGGAGAATTGTAGCAATTCCCGACTTCTGTATTCCCTTTATTCTTCTTACGATAAGGGTCGAGCCTGCATGAAGCGCGCCGGTATTACCCGCACTTACGAATGCATCGCCCTTGCCCTCCGATAGAAGCTTAAGTCCGATTCCCATCGAGGAATCCTTCTTTTCTCTTACGACCGAAAGAGGCTGATCCTCCATCGTGATCACGCCGTCTGTATGTACTATTTCGATATTCGGCAGGTCAAGAGAGAACTCTCTTGCCGAGGCGATGGCACGCATAATGCCCTCGTTACCGACAAAGGTAAAGCCGACGTTCGGGTTTTCACTTGCCGCCTCGTATGCGCCAAGCAGTATTTCGAGAGGAGCCTTGTCTCCGCTCATAATATCTACGATAATTCTCATAGCTATTACTCCAAATTTTCAAAAATTTCCTTGATATAGGAAAGGGCTCTTTCCGAAAGGTACTCGTTGCGGACTGCCTTTCCGCCCTTGATCTTCTTGTCGGGTGCTGCAATTATGCCGAAGTTTACGTTCATCGGCTGGAACGACGTTACCGTCCTGTCGCTGACGTAATTCGCAAGCGCACCGATAGCCGAGCGGTTATCGGGGGTAAAGGGGGTAAGTCCCTTCATTTTTCTTGCGGCGTTGAAGCCGGCAAGCCAGCCCGACGAGGTCGATTCAATATATCCCTCAACGCCCGTCATCTGTCCCGCGAAATAGATATTTCCGTTGCTTATCAGCGAGTAGTCGGAATTGAGCAGCTTCGGGGAATTTATATAGGTGTTTCTGTGCATCACGCCGTAGCGGAGAAATTCCGCACTCTCAAGGCCGGGGATCATTCTGAACACACGTCTTTGCGCTTCAAAGGTAAGATGCGTCTGGAATCCGACGAGGTTATACATCGTTTTCTCGGCGTTTTCCTGACGGAGCTGAATTACCGCATAAGGATCGCGGTCGGTTCCGGGATAAGGGAGTCCGACGGGCTTGAGAGGCCCGAAAAGCAGCGTTTCGCGCCCTCTTTTTGCCATTACCTCAACGGGCATACAGCCCTCGAAGACCGTTATATCCTTCTGGCTTTCGCGGTCAAATTCCTTGAGCGGTGCTTCCTCTGCACTTATAAGCGCCTCATAAAATGCGTCGTACTCGTCCTTTTCCATCGGACAGTTGATATAGCAGGGATCGCCCTTGCCGTATCGGGAGGCGAAATACGCCTTGCTCATATCAATGGTCGAGGCATCGACTATTGGCGCCGCCGCATCGAAGAAGCTGAGATAGCTTTCACCGAGCAGCTCACCTAAGTGCTTTGCAAACGCATCGGAGGTAAGAGGACCCGTTGCGACTACGGTTATTCCGTCAGTCGGAAGCTCTGTCACCTCGCCGTCGACGACGGTGATATTAGGCATCGAGCGAATCTTATTTGTCACGTAGTCAGAGAACTTATATCTGTCTACCGCAAGTGCCGCGCCCGCAGGAACGGCAGTTGCATCAGCCGCCTCCATAATGAGCGAGCCGAGTATGCGAAGCTCCTCTTTAAGAAGCCCGACAGCGTTCGTCAATTGAAGCGAGCGCAGAGAGTTTGAACAGACAAGCTCTGCCATTCCCTCATAGTGATGCGCAGGTGAATATTTTTGCGGCTTCATCTCGTGAAGAATGACCTCACAGCCCATTTTCGCCGCCTGATACGCCGCCTCGGAGCCGGCAAGTCCGGCACCTATAACGTGAATAACGTCAGTTTTCATAATTTTCGGGGGATATTTCCTTCTTAAATCCGCAGTCCTTTTCCGCGCACACGAGCTGATTCTTGCCCTTCTTGTAATAAAGAATCTTACCGCATTCGGGACAGCTCTCGTTTACAGGCTTATCCCACGAGCTGAAGTCGCAGGAGGGATAATTTTCGCAGGAATAATAGACGCTTCTGTTTTTACCGTTACGAAGAACCACGTTTCCGCCGCACTTCGGACAGTTAACACCTATCGGACGGAGAATCGGCTTCGTATTCTTACATCTGGGATAATCGGAGCAGGCGTAGAACTCACCGTAACGGCCCTTGCGCTTAAGCATTTCCTTACCGCAAAGCTCGCAGACCATATCTGTCTTTTCGGCGGTGTCCTTCTTAACAAGCTCCTTGCCGTCCTTGTCGATCGGCTTTGTGTTCTTACATTCGGGATAATTCGGGCAAGCGGCGAATTTGCCGTATCTGCCCTGGCGGATTATCATCTTCGCTCCGCACTTGTCGCAGATAATGTCGGTCTCAACGACAGGCACCTCGACCTCTTCCTTTTCGACCGTGGCTTCCGCCTTATTAAGATGCTCGCTGAAACCCTGATAGAAGTCGGAAAGAACGGTTATCATGTCGGTGTCACCGCCTGCGATACCGTCAAGCGAGTCCTCCATCTGTGCCGTAAATTCGTAATCAACTATATCGGGGAAATGCTCTACCATAAGCTTGGTAGTAACGATTCCGAGCTGTGTGGGCTTGAGCGACTTGCCCTCGCGTGCTACATATCCGCGCGAAATTATCGTGGTAACGATAGGCGCGTAGGTCGAGGGGCGGCCGATTCCCTTTTCTTCAAGGAACTTGATGAGCGAGCCCTCGTTAAAGCGTGCAGGCGGCTCGGTAAAGTGCTGTGCGGGATTAAGCTCACGCAGAGTAAGGGTATCGTTTTCCTTTATTTCGGGAAGAAGACCCTTTCTCTCCTCGCCCTCCTCAACGTAATCGTAAACCGCCATAAATCCTGCGAACTTGACGGACGATCCCGACGCGCGGAAGTTATACTCGCCGACCGAGATCTCGGCGTTTACGGTATCGACCTGTGCAGACGCCATCTGAGAAGCGATAAAGCGGCTGAAGATAAGCTTGTAAAGCTTATACTGGTCGGTCGTCAGATATTTCTTTATCATATCCGGCTCGAGCGCGATGTTCGACGGACGGATCGCCTCGTGCGCGTCCTGCGCTCCTGCCTTCGTCTTATAGACTCTCTTAGTCTTGGGGCAGTGATCTGCACCGTACTTTTCTTCAATATAGTTCTTAGCGTTCTCTGCCGCCTCATCGGAAACACGGAGCGAGTCGGTACGCATATAGGTGATAAGACCCTGCACACCGCCGTTAGCACTTCCGACGTTAATACCCTCGTAAAGCTCCTGCGCGACCTTCATTATCTTCTGCGAATTGAAGCCGAGCTTCTTGGAAGCTTCCTGCTGCATCGTAGAGGTAGTAAAGGGCGGAAGGGGATTTCTCTGCTTTACGGTCTTCTTAACCGAGTTAACTATAAAGGTCTGACCGGAAACTGCGTCATAGACCGCCTTTGCGTCCTTTTCGTTCTTAAGCTCGTTCTTCTTGCCGTTCTTGCCGTAATAATGAGCCGTCAGAGCAGCGCCCGACGCAGTATTAAGAAGCGCGTCAAGCGTCCAATACTCCTGCGGAACGAATGCAAGTATCTCGTTTTCGCGGTCGACGATAATTCTCGTCGCAACCGACTGAACGCGTCCTGCCGAAAGACCCGATCGAACGGTTTTCCACAGGAACGGGGAAAGCTTGTAGCCGACGATTCTGTCTAGAATTCTTCTTGCCTGCTGTGAATTGACAAGCTCGATGTCAATATTACGCGGCTCCTTGATCGCGCTCTTTATCGCGGTCTTGGTAAGCTCGTTAAAGGTTATTCTTTTCGTCTTTTCGATCGGAATACCGAGGACGTTAGCCAGATGCCAAGAGATCGCCTCACCCTCACGGTCAGGGTCCGTTGCGAAGTATATCTTCGACGCGTTCTTCGCCTCTTTTTTCAGTTCCTTTATAATGTCGCCCTTACCGCGGATATTGATATAATGAGCGTCAAAGCCGTTTTCAATATCAACTCCGAGTGAGCTTTTCGGAAGATCGCGAAGGTGTCCCTTTGACGCGATCACCTTATAGTTTGAGCCGAGATAATTCTTTATCGTCGGCGCCTTGAAGGGTGACTCGATTATTACAAGATTTGCCATTTATTTTCTCCTGTTAGGAATTTAACTTAATTTATATGTACCGCCGGGGTTTGCGCTTATGTGTCCCATTATTTCGAGCATCGTAAGCTCGACGAGAATATCCGTTATCGCGCTTCCCGTCTTTGATGCGATCATATCGGACGTCATTTCGCCCTCGTTCATAAGAAGCGTCAGGATCTCACGCTGCTTGCCCTCGACGTCAGTCGGAAGCGTATACGCCTTTTCTTCCTTGACTTCCTTTACGGGCTTCGTCATTTCCTTTTCCGAAACGAAAGCACGCTTTTCGGTACTTTCCTTACGCTTTTCGGAATAATTCGGAAGCTCCGCCGCAACGAACGATGCCGGCGCAAAATTGCGAGACTTGATCGCGGTAATTTTGTTCAGGTCTATTTTAGTCGGGTAGAGGCTCTGATATTCAACGAGAATATCCGTCGCACCCGTTACCATCTTTGCGCCGTTTCTTATAAGATGATTACTTCCCTCACTGCTCATTTCGCCGACCTTACCGGGAAGAGCGAAAACGTCTCTACCCTGCTTGATAGCCGTCTCTGCCGTTATCAACGCGCCGCTCTTTTTCGGCGCTTCAATAACGAGAGTACCGAGAGACAGACCGCTTACTATCCTGTTTCTCATCGGGAAATTTCTGCCGATAGGAGGAGTGAACGGACGAAATTCCGTCATAACGACTCCGCAACCGATTATTTCTTTCATAAGTCCGACGTGCTCACTCGGATATGCGCGGTCAATTCCGCATCCAAGCACCGCGACGGTATAACCGCCTGCATCAAGAGCACCTCTGTGTGCCATTCCGTCGACACCCTTCGCCATACCGCTGACAACGACCGCGCCGCCGCGCGCCATATCGTAAGCCATCGTATAAGCGGTACGCGAGCCGTATTCGGTCATCTCTCTCGTTCCGACCTCGGCAATACATACCTCGCGGTCAAGGTCGACCATTACTCCCTTATAATAAAGGACTGCCGGCTTGCAGGGAATCCTGTTCAAACGCTTAGGATAAAGCGCAGAATCGGGAGTCAGAATACCAATACCCTCGTTCTTGCAGTACGCAAGTATCTCTCTCGCTTTATCGAGAGACTTGTCGGCAAGCTTCTTAACGGAACGCGCCGTTATACCCGAAACCTGCTCAAAGTCTTGCTCGTCCGCCTCGTACACATCTTTGATCGAGCCAAAATGTGATATGAGCATCTCGGGAAGGACCGAGCCCTCGCCGCACAGGTTCTGAAGCCACAGCCAATATAAGGTTGAGTTTTCATTCAGTATCATTTGAATTATCCTTTATATGCTTGCCACATAAATACCGACGCGGCGATAGCGGCATTAAGCGATTCAACGCCCGCTTCCATCGGTATATAGACCGTTCCCGACGCGCTTTCGATCACGTCAGGGGCGATTCCGTGGCCTTCGTTTCCGATTATAAACGCAGTTTTCCTTTCGATCTTGACGTCGTTCAGCGCCTTCGCCTTATCGTCCAAAACTGCGGCAAGCGTCGTATATCCGCCCGCGTTCATTTCTCTTACGGTAGAAGCGAGATCGTCAACGTACGACACACTCTGCGAAAAAAGAGTTCCCATAGCGGCTCTTACCGTCTTCGGATTATATATATCCGCGCAGTCGGAACTCATTATTATCTCGTCGACTCCGAATGCCGAAGCCGAACGGATAACCGTTCCGAGGTTGCCGGGATCGCGAAGCGAGGAAAGAATTATGACCCGCTTTTCGCTGCTTGCAAACTCTTCCTTATTATATATTTTATTCATATTGTGGGATTTGTCAATATATTTTGCAACACAAATTATCCCCTCGGGCGCTTTTTCGTTCGACAGCTTTTGGTAAACACTGTCCGAAACGGTAATAATCTCGCCCTCAAAAGCGCTGTTTTTGCAGTATTCCGTCATCTTTTCGGTCGCAAAAACACGCACAACCTGAACGCCTCT
The DNA here is from genome assembly GCA_045591885.1 of Eubacteriales bacterium. Taxonomy (GTDB): domain Bacteria; phylum Bacillota; class Clostridia; order Oscillospirales; family CAG-272; genus Colimorpha_A. Next base: position 14,135 of record JAZNTT010000053.1, read on the forward strand.
TTTTACCGCCTCGTCAAAAAGCTTTACGCCCTCAAAAATAAAGAGCGAGCTTTTTTCGCGGTACTTCTTCTCTTTAAGAGACGCCGTTTCGATTATAAGAGTGTTGCTTCTGCTTGTTATCAACATAATATGTTCTCCAACACTATAAATACAGCAAAAACCCGGGCGAAGCCGGGTTTTTTAGCTCAGATATATTACTTTGCTGCTTTTGCCTTCTCACAAAGAGCTGCGAAAGCTGCCTTATCGGAAACTGCGAGCTCAGCGAGCATCTTTCTGTTAAGGTTGATGCCTGCGAGCTTAAGGCCGTGCATGAACTGAGAATAGTTCATACCGTTAACCTTCGCCTGAGCGGAGATACGGGTGATCCAGAGAGAACGGAAGTCTCTCTTCTTCATCTTTCTTCCTGCAAATGCGTAGTTGCCGCTCTTCATTACGGCCTGCTTAGCCATCTTGAAGTGCTTGGACTTGGAACCCCAGTAACCCTTTGCGAGCTTGAGAACTTTATTTCTTCTTGCGCGGGTAGTAACCGCACCCTTTACTCTTGCCATTTCTTAATTCCTCCTGTTTTTTGGTAGTTGATCAACCGATCATTGCTCTTACGTTGGGAGCCATGGATTCGCTGAGGTATCCTGCCTTACGGAGGTGTCTCTTGCGCTTGGTTGTCTTAAGGTTGGTCTGATGACGGCGGTTGATGTGGTTGAACTTAACCTTACCGCTCTTGGTGAGAGAGAATCTCTTGGACGATGCCTTATGTGTCTTGATCTTAGCCATTTTGTTTTCCATTTCCCGATGACTTCTGTATTTTTTCGGGCGAATACCGACTTCGGTCACCGTCGAAGCCGACCCGCTGTGTCGCAAAAGCGACTGTTATTCGGTAGGTTTTTCTGCCTTCGGCTTTGCTTTGCCGGGCTTGATGGGGGAGAGGAACATGATCATGGATCTGCCCTCCATAGCGGGCTGCTTATCGACGCTTCCCTTTTCCGCACACGCTTCCTCAAACTTCTTAAGAAGCTCGATTCCAAGCTCGGTGTGGCTGAGCTGACGGCCTCTGAATCTGACCATAACTCTTACCTTGTCACCGTTTGAAAGGAATCTAAGCGCGGCCTTTACCTTCGTATTGAAGTCGTTTACGTCGATATGGCAGGAAAGCTGGATCTCCTTTATCTCGGCGATCTGCTGCTTCTTTCTTGCTTCCTTCTCCTTCTTGTCGCGCTCGAAGCGGAACTTTCCGTAGTCCATGATACGGCATACGGGAATCTCGCCCTGAGGAGCGATGAGAACGAGATCGTAACCCTTATCGTACGCGTTTTCAAGCGCGGAGATCGCACTGATAACGCCGATCTGCTCACCGTCGGGACCGATTACGCGGACCTGCTTCTGACGGCTGAAGCCGGGGAGGGTGAAGATCGCCTCGTTTATTGTCATATCCTTTGAGTTGCCTTTCGCTGCTATGGTAAAACACCTCCGAAAATTACGTTTCCCGCAAAAAACAAAAAATGCGCGGGCGTCAAGAAACAGATCCCGTGCAACACAAACCGCTTTCGCGGACAGATAGGATATCAACCGGCAAACGTCGTCTGACGGTGAGAGCGGTGCTCTGCTTCTTTTTGAGACGATTCATTATAGCACGGCAATTTTCCTTTGTCAATAGGTTTTTCACAAGTTTTTGAAATATTTTTCCGTTTCTCAAACGCTTGTTCTTGACAAAACGGTTTTTTTGATATATAATGACATTTCGATGGCAAATATGCCGATATTTACCGAAAGGAGCAAAAGGTATGCGTTTAAGTGCAAAAGGAAAAGAACATACGAGACGTTTTCATCCCGACGACCGTCGCTCGTGCGTGATCGAATGTGTCTGTGCCTGCACGGGTCTGCTATTCTTTCTGCCCCTCGTTTCGCTTCCCGGCTCGAAATTCGGCAGATATTGGGCAAATCAAGGGCTTATAATGCTCTTCTGTGAAATCTTAATGCTTATAGTCGGGTTCGTCCTCTCATGGCTGCTTGGATTGCTCGCGCTGATACCGTTTATCGGCATCGTGTTCAGCATCATCAAGGTCGTCGCTCTTATTGCGCTCGGTCTGATCGCACTTTTCGTCATCGTCCTTCAGGGATCCTTCGCCGCACGCAAGCGCGCGATCGATATGCCGTTCGTCGGACACTTCAGATTTATAAAATAAATCCTAAACATTTCAATTCCCGAGGAATTTACCTCGGGAATTTTCTTTTTTACCCGTTGACTATCGGGGCAAAATGTGGTACAATGAATCTGTATTATTTTTTCGGAGGCGCACAATGCAGACACTTGGCTTCAATAACGACCTGTACATCAAAAAACAGTCTGAAATGATCGCGAAAAGAATAAACGATTTCGGCGGAAAGCTCTACCTTGAATTCGGCGGAAAGCTTTTCGACGACTATCACGCATCGCGTGTGCTGCCCGGCTTCGCCCCCGACATCAAGCTGAAAATGCTGCTCAATATGGCAGACCGCGTTGAAATGGTTATCGTTATCAGTGCCTCCGATATCGAAAACCAGAAGATTCGTTCCGACATTGGAATCTCCTACGACGCCGACGTTCTCCGTCTTATCGACGCATTCCGCGATGCGGGTCTTTACGTCGGAAGTATAGTAATAGGAAGATATACCGGTCAAAGAAGCGCCGTTCTCTTCAAGGAGCGCCTTGAGGGGCTTGGAATGAAGGTGTACTTACACTATCCGATCGAGGGCTACCCGCTCAACGTCAAGCACGTCGTAAGCCCCGAGGGACTCGGTAAGAACGAATATATCGAGACCGAGCGTCCGCTCGTCGTCGTAACCGCTCCCGGCCCCGGAAGCGGAAAGATGGCGACGTGCCTCTCCCAGCTTTATCACGAAAACCTCCGCGGCGTCAAGGCAGGATATGCAAAATACGAGACGTTCCCCATCTGGAATCTCCCGCTTTCCCATCCCGTAAACCTCGCTTACGAGGCTGCGACCGCCGATCTTAACGACGTTAATATGATCGACCCGTACCATCTCGAATCCTACGGAAAAGCGGCTGTAAACTATAACAGAGACGTTGAAAACTTTCCCGTTTTGCGCGCGATATTTGAAAAGATCTACGGAAAATGCCCCTACAAGTCACCGACCGATATGGGCGTAAACATGGCAGGCTTCTGTATATCCGACGAGGATATCGTCAGAGGCGCATCAAAGGACGAGATTGTTCGCCGTTATTACAAGATCCTCTGTGACGGTCTGAAAAGCGGAAACAAAAACAGCGATGCGATAACGAAGATAGAGTTCGTTATGAATCAGGCAGGGGTCACGACCGACGACCGCGCGGTGGTTGCTGCGGCAAACAAAAAGTCAGAGGAAACAGGCAAGCCCGCATCGGCTCTCATGCTTCCCGACGGAAGAATAGTGACAGGAAAGACCTCGTCGCTCCTCGGCCCCTCTGCCGCGCTTCTGCTCAACGCGCTAAAAGCACTTTCGGGCATCGACAAGGAGACCGACGTTATAAGCCAATCGGTAATTAAGCCGATCCAGGAGCTTAAAACGGGAGTGCTCGGAAACCACAATCCGCGTCTGCACTCCGACGAGGTGCTGATCGCACTCACGATAAGCGCAAGCTTTGACCAAAACTCGGCAGAGGCATTAAAGCACCTTTCCGATCTTCGCGGCTGTGAAGCACATTCGACGGTCATTCTTCCTCAGTCCGACGAGGATGCGTTCCGCAAGCTCGGCGTCAACATGACCTGCGAGCCGAAATATACGACGAAAAAGCTTTATCACAAGCAGTAAACGATCCCTATTGACAACTCAAAAAAATTAAGGTATCATAAAAATACGAAATTCTAATGTAAACGGACGGTCAGATTATGAAAAGCTCCGCTAAAGAAATGGTAATGTTCAGAAACTCCCGAAAGGGCTATGACAAGAACGACGTAAACCGCTATATAGAGGATATGAATATCCGCTTCACGACGGCAGAAAACCGTTATATAAGCACTGTCAGAATGCTTGAACAGGACATTGAGAAGCTCAACGCGAATGCAGGCAAGGCCGAGGAGCTTGAAGTTGCAAAGCGCGAGCTTGAAGAAGTAAAGGCAAGGCTTGCCGAGGCGGAGGCTGAGGTCGCAAACGCCAAGGCGGAGCTTGAAAAGGCACGGGCAGATTTTGAAGAAAAGCTTGCGAACGCGCCGAAGGAGGAAGTAAAGCAGGAGCTTTCGATAACCGATACCGAAAGCAAGCTCGGAAGCATTCTTGTAAAGGCGAACCTTGATGCACAGAAGATCCTTTCAGATGCAGAGGAGGAAAGCCGCAAGAAGATCGCAGAGGCGGAAAAGGCAGCAGACAGCATCCGCTTCGACGCCGCAGTTTCGGCGCGCATTATGACCGAAACAACAAGAAAAGAGCTTGCAGCGCTCACCGAGGAATACATGAAGAACCTGAACGCCCTCTCTATTGAGTCGGCTGAGGAATACAAACGCTTGAGTGAAGAGCTCAAAATCAAATTTGAGCAGGCGGAAAGCGCGGCAAAGGAAAAGCTTAATTTCTAAAAGCAAAACCGAGAGCAAAATTGCTCTCGGTTTTTTTGTTTTAACTATAGAATCTTATAATTTATCCATCTTCGGCTTCCGGAGAAGTTTGCAAGAATTTCCATCGTTAAGGTAAACTCCGCCTTTTCTCCGTCAAGCGTTGCGGTACATGTCATCTGAACGATAACGGAATAAGCGCTGTCCGAATACTTGTAGTATTCAAGCACCTTGAGAGTACCGTAGGAGATGTTCTTATACTGCGGAGCATTATAGAGAGTGCGATAGGTATCCTTCAGCGCATAATATGCGGGTGCGCTGTACGGTGTATAAGCTATCGCGGCGTTATAATTTTTTTCAAGTCCGCTGTTTGCACTGTAAACGTACTTGATATACGCCTTAACGTAATTTGTCAGCGCCTTCGTGACGGTCGAGCTCGGAGTACCGCTCGGCGTACAGTTGAACACTATCTTACCCTCGGAGGAGTAATATGAGTTCACGGTAAGCGCCTTACCGTTTTTGTCGGTTGCCGTAATGCTCGGCTCTGTCATAAGACCCTTTACCGCATATTCGACAAGATACGGGCGCTGCTTCGCGTATCCGGTGACTCCCGAAAGGATCGGAAGCTCTTTCTTTTTTGCCGTAATATCGGTGCTGTTCAGCGTTTTGCCGTTCACCTTGACTACCGCATAATCGGGTGCCATTATAACGTAGCTGACCGTCATATCATCGGGCAAACGGTAGGCGCCGTCCGTCTCTGTCAGCTCGGTGCCGTTATACGTAACGACCGCATTGGGAGCGGCAAAAAGCCCCGTAAGGTTATAAACAGTCGCCATCGGCATTCCCGAAAGCTCGCTTTCAAATCTCGTAAGGAACGGATAATGCTCCTTGGTTTTTGAAGCATATTCGCGGCCAACAGTCTTCCCGTTCACACTAAGGATCGCTCCCTCGGGAACTGTAAAGCTGTAATTCTCCGTCATTTCGACGGGATAATCGTAACGAAGCACTCCGCCTTCTATCGAGGAAGCGGCAAGCCGCTTTCCCTCGTAGACAACACTGACCTCGGGCGCAAGAAAAAGCCTGCCGAGGGAATATCTGTCACATCCGTATTCGTCCGCAAGCGATTCTTCAAACTCCGAAAGACGGTAATACGGCGCTTGATCGGATTTTGCCCTTTCAAGCTCAACACCGTTCACGGTAACGGTCGCGCCCGACGGCACGTCGATCACAAAATCGTTACCGAGATCAAATTTCGTGCTGACCTTGAGGCTTTTCACTCTATATTTGTTTCCGAGGATAAATGTTTTTTCAAGAACGAGAGTGTATACCTCCTTGCCGTCCAGATATACGGTATATCTCGGCATCGACGTTTTGAAATTCTCTGCGCGCGCAAAAGATATCTCGCCGTTTTTCAGCAGCTCTCTCAGCTTATGCTCAACCTGCGGAAGCTCCTCATATTCGGAGAGATTCTTCTGCACATAATTATCGAGCTTATTATATAGCTTATTTACCGAAAGACCGTCAATATACTTGTCCGCAACCTCATGCGCCGAAGAACGCGCGCGGCTGTTGCCGACAGCTAATACAACAGTCACTATTAGTACCACGGCGGTCAGTCCGATCGCAGCAAGGAACATCGGCAACGAGAGACGCCGCACGGCTTTTGAATTTATTTTCATTATTTACCTACTATATGCATAAATGAATCGAAATCAGAAATTATACCCTCAGCACCCTTTTCTGTGAGCAATTCAGGCGGACGGTATCCCCAGCTTACGCCGTAGGGGTGCATTCCTGCGTTTATCGCCGTTGCCATATCGACGTCGGAGTCACCGATAAAGGCAATCTCGCCGGGCTTTGCGCCGAGAATATCAGCTACGTAAAGAGCGCCGTCGGGCATCGGCTTGTGCGGAAATTCCGTTCCGCCGCCGAGGACGGTATCGAAAACGTCGGGAAATAAAGCGGCTACGATACGTTTGGCACAGGAATCGTGCTTGTTTGAATACACCGCCATTTTCGCGCCGTTATCCTTGCAGTAATCAAGGATATCGTTTACGTATTCGTATGGCTTCGTATACACGAGGCAATTTTCATCGTATATTTTCAGATACTCGCCGATTACCTCGTTTATAAAATCCTCGTTTTTCTCGATTCCGTCGGGCAGAGACTTGCGGACAAATTCTCTCGTTCCGTAATTTATAGCCGCAAGCACCTTCGCGTCGTCCACGGGTTGGAAGCCGTATTTTTTAAAAGTCAGATTCATCGAATTGCGAAGATCCCCGATGGTATATGCAAGTGTACCGTCGAGGTCAAAAATGAAATACTTGAACATTATTATCCTTTCAATCGGGCAGCTCGTCAATAAGGTCGATAAACCAATAAGGCAGGTCGGAGTCGCAGTCGACAAGGCTTCTGTTTTCCATTATCGCGACCTGACGGAACTTGACGGTATTATCGAAAAGTATTGCATTGTCGCAAAGCGGAAGCACCTGACGGAGATTCGCATTAAGCTGTGCGTAACGCTTTATAATAAACTCGTCTGCAATTCCGTGGCCGCCGTTCGCCATTCGCAGATGCACTCTTTCAAGCGCAACGCTTAGTCGGTCGATACCGACGAAATACAGCGTGACGGTAAAGCCCTTTTCCTTTGCGGCATTGATCTGACGTATTATCGCGGCACCGGGAAGCGTGGTTTCAAGGTGAAATGAAACTCCCTTTTCAATATGCTCGCTTATCATTGCCATCGCCGTTCTTCCGGCATATATCTGTGCGCGGGGATCACGCCAATCACCCTGTTCAAGAGCAAGCTCGTCGATATTGATCCTCACTCCGAGGTCCTTGTCGGTCTCTTTAAGCACTCGGTAAAGCGAGGTCTTGCCAGCGCCGTTTATTCCCGCAATTATCGTAAAGGTCTTTTCGCTCACAGCAGCATCTCTCCTACAACTCTTTCTTGCGCGAGCTGAAGCTTCAGATTTATAAGCGCACGGAGAAATATCTTTTCTTCTCTGTCATCGGTAAGCGCAAGCTGCTCTTCCAGCTCGCTTACCGTCATATTCTTAAAAAGTCCGTACAGACTTTCTTTGTTTTCCATAATATATCCTTTCGGCTGAAAAGGCGGCTCGGAACGAGCCGCCTTTTATTACGCCTTGATTAATTATGCCTTAACTTTTTCAATAAGCGCCTTGATTCTCTCGGCGGGCTTGAGAAGATGGCTTATCGTCTTGTCTCTGTTAAGAGTGTCGATTATGAGCGCAACGTACTTTCCGAGATCGACCTCAGTATACCACTCGCGGGAAAGAAGCTCAGGTGAGCGGTAGATAAGGTTGGTCGTGAAGATCTTGGTGATATCTCCCTTTTCGTATGCCTTGTCGATAGCCTCGTAGCCCTCGCAGAACAGTCCAAAGGTCGCAAATGCGAAGATGCGGTTCGCTCCGCGCTCCTTAAGGCTCGAAGCAACGTCGAGGATCGACTGACCGGAGGAGATAATATCGTCGACGATAATAACGTCCTTGCCGGTAACGTCCTTTCCGAGGTACTCGTGAGCAACGATCGGGTTCTTGCCGTTAACAACCGTCGCATAATCACGTCTCTTGTAGAACATACCGAGGTCGAGAGAGAGCATCGAGGAATAGTACATACTTCTCGTCATTCCGCCCTCGTCGGGAGAGATTATTGTAAGGTGATCCTTGTCAAGATTGATATCGGGGATCGTCTTGACAAGTGCCTTTATCATCTGATAAGTCGGCTGTACGTTATCGAAGCCGATAAGCGGAACGGCATTCTGGATACCGATATTATGAACGTCGAAGGTTACAATATTCGTAACGCCCATATTTTCAAGCTCCTGAAGAGCAACTGCACAGTCGAGCGACTCTCTGACGTGACGCTTATCCTGACGGCTTTCATAGAGCATAGGAAGAAATACGGTAATTCTGCGAGCCTTGCCTGCGATAGCGTTGATAACGCGCTTAAGATCTGCAAAATGATCGTCGGGGCTCATCGGGAACTCCTTACCGTACATTTTGTAAGTAACACCGTAATTATATACGTCCGCAATAATATATATGTCGCGTCCTCTGAATGATTCGTGGAGAACAGCCTTACCCTCGCCGTTGGCAAATCTCTTGCACTCAGGCTTTACAACAAAGGTATCGCATACCGCCGTTCCTCTCCATTCGCGGAGATAGCCGTCAACCTCGTCGACGAACTTCTCGCATCCGGGCATACATATTACCGCAAGCTCACCATAGTAATTATTATCCATTTCCGTTTTCCGTCCGCATAAGCAGACTCTCCTTCCCGCTCCGTTCTTGGCTGAAAAAGTCATATTGATAATCTATTATAACATATCCAAAAATACTAATCAAGTATATTTTTTACATAATTCCGCTTTTAATGACATTTTTTATTTATCAAAACGAGAAAAAATTGCTTGTTATAAAAAAACGCTCATAAGCCACAATAAATACAGCCGCAAAAAAGCGGCTTGAAATAAAAAAGGAACGGCAGAGCAGAAAAATGGCAGCAAACAAAGCGTACAAAAGCAGATGCGTGCGCGTAATTATCACGGCACTGACTGTCTGCTCACTACTACTCTCATTCTGCATAGTATCGGCTTCAGCGGAAGAAAAAACCGATATTGCGGAAAAGCGTTTATGCGTCGGAGGATTCGCCTTCGGCGTCCGTTTCGGTACAGCCGGCGTGCTCGTTCTCGACACGCCGAGCGTTATATCGGACGGAAGAAAGCTGACACCCGCCCTTGACGCGGGTATAAAAGTCAAGGATATAATAACGAAGGTAAACGGGACCGAGGTCAATACCGCTGAGTCGGTCTCGCTTCTTATCGAAAAAAGCGAGAGCGGTGCCGATGTCACCCTCAAACGCGGTGAAAATGAAATAACGGTCAAGGTCATTCCCGTTAAAGAGGACGTAACGGGAATTTACCGCGCAGGGCTTAAATTGAAGGACAGCATGGCGGGTATCGGAACGGTCACCTACGTCGACCCTCAAACGGGTGAGTTCGGGGGACTCGGACACGGTATATGTGACCCCGAAACGGGAGTTCTGATGCCGCTTCGAAGCGGCTCGGCAATAAGCGTCGAGATCGGCGGAGTTATTAAAGGAAAAAGCGGAAAACCCGGAGAAATAAAGGGCTATTTTCTCTCGGAGCGGACAGGTAACGTGAAGAGCAATACCGTCTGCGGCGTTTTCGGATATTTTTCATCTCTTCCGACGCTCGACAACCCGATTCCCGTCGCCACGCGTAACGAGATCAAGGAAGGAAAAGCAACAGTCTATTCCACCCTCGGCGACGACGGCGTAAAGGAATACGAGATCGAGATTTCAAAGATCGACCGCACAAGCACCGATAACAAAAGCTTCGTGATCACAGTAACCGACCCTCAGCTTAAAGCGCGAAGCGGCGGAATAGTTCAGGGAATGTCGGGATCCCCAATCGTGCAGGACGGTAAGCTCGTCGGCGCCGTCACTCACGTTCTCATTTCCGATCCCACCCGCGGCTACGGTGTGTTTATCGAAAATATGCTGAACGCAGCGAAGTAAACTAAAAGGCAATACCGCCGAGGCGGTATTGCCTTTTATCATTCAAGTCCCAAAAGCCAGTTGACCGAAACCTTCAATATACGCGCGATCTCGCGTAATTCGTAATCTGCAACGAAACGAGTTCCGATCTCAATTCTCGAAATGCTGTCGCGCTCAATGATTATTCCGGCGACCTGTAATTGCGCGGCAAGATCGCTCTGAGTCATACGGTGCTTGCACCTCGCTTCGTGTACTCTGTCACCGCAAATGTTCTTCTTGCCGTTGTAATCGTAAATCTTCACAATAGCCCCCAAATTAGATAAAGTTAAGAATTTATCTTGACTTTACCACTTTTCGAGAATATAATTGTGTTAAAGATAAGAATTTATACAAACAACACAAAGCCGATAAGTTCATATCGGCTTTTATGGAACTAAAATATCAAATTGTGGGAGATTAGTCCGCTAGGTATTCAATAATATCGCTGATATTACATTCAAGAGCTTGACAAATACGGTCTAAAATATAGCTGTCATAACGAACAACACGATTTTTATAATAGCGATCAATCGTCTGAAATTTAATATCAGTACGCTTCGCCAACTCATAACGAGTAATACCGCATTTATCCAAGTATTTATCAATAGTAAGACGCACCATAAATATCCCTCCCTTGATATATATTCTAAAGAATACATACCTAATTGACAATTTATCTATGTGGGTATATACTTATATAGGTATATACGGAAAGAGAGATTTAATTCATGAAATTACTTATAATCGGCTCGCGAAGCATCACAGATTTTGACCTATCTCCATATATTACAGCAGACATTGACACAATCATAAGCGGCGGTGCAAACGGAATAGACAGTTTGGCAGAGGAATACGCAGATAAACACCGCATTTCAAAATACATCCTGCGCCCTCGTTACGATCTTTATGGACGCGCAGCACCGCTCAGACGCAACGAAGAAATGATAGATTTGTCGGATGCCGTACTCGTGATATGGGACGGGCAATCAAAGGGAACACAATATAGTCTAAAATATGCAAAGAAAAAAGATAAGCATGTTACGCTTGTTCAATTATAGCATAGATATAATAACCCCTCTGCAAGACGTTTGGCTTCCCGGGGAGGGTACTTTTAGGATAAATTCTAGGATATTTTCTAGGATAAATTTCACCTAACTTTCTATAACGGCGGGAGCGCGTGGGGTTCCCCGAAGCGAATGAAATGAGCTTTCGGGGGTTCCGAGCAAGCCCCCGCCCTACGAAATCGCGGCAAAGCGCCACGAAAAGCGGGCGACCAATGGTCGCCCCTACAAGGGAGCTTTAAGCATTCGCGCAAAATCGAAAGGGGTTTCGGGAGGGGAAAACGTGTGCAGAATTTTGCGAAGGCAAAATTCAAGCCCGTTGTCCCCTTGGCGTGCTTTCTTTTGAAACTTTTCTTTGCACGAGCAAAGAAAAGTGGTAAAAATTGACACAACGTTCCCAATATGTTATAATATCCCCATAAAACATAAGGAGAATCACTATGCAAAACAAAAACTTCATGTGGGCACACCTCTTACATCTCGGAAGCAATATGTGGAACGAGGAGGGCAACACGCGCGGACGCACGCACCGTTCAACTCCCTGCGCGTCCGACACGCTCCGCTTCGACCGCGAGCTTTGGGAATCACACACAAACGAGCTCCGCGAGATCGGTGTCAATACACTCATAATCGACGTCGCAGAGGCGCTTCAATATAAATCCCACCCCGAAATCTCCGCAAAGGGCGCACTTTCTCACGAGGAACTTTCCGCAGAAGTCGAACGCCTAAAAAATATGGGCTTTGAGGTAATTCCGAAGCTCAATTTCTCTGCCTGCCATGACGTATGGCTCAAGGACTATTCAAGAATGGTATCAACGCCTATCTACTATCAGGTCTGCCGCGACGTTATCGAGGAGGTCGCAGAGGTATTCAAGCCAAACCATTTCCACCTCGGAATGGACGAAGAAAACATACATAATCAGCGCAATCAGATGATCGCCGTCATTCGTCAGCACGAGCTGTGGTGGCACGATTTTTACTACCTCGTCGAGTGCGTTGAGCGCGTCGGCGCGCGCCCCTGGATCTGGGCTGACTACTTCTGGTCGCACCCCGAGGAGTGCATCGAAAAAATGCCGAAATCCGTCGTTATGTGCGGCTGGTACTACTGGAAATGCTTCGGCGAAAAGATAAAAAACTCGCCCGAGCTTCAGACTATGCTCGCCGGCTTCGAGCGGCTTTCCGAGCTCGGCTACGATCAGGTTCCGACCGCAAGCGTATGGGCAGAGCCGGATAACCTCGAGGAGCTTGTCGGATACTGCGCGGAGCGCATCGACCCGACGCATTGGCTCGGCATGATGCAAACGACTTGGGAGCGCATCGATAATGACTGGATGCACGTTCATAAGACAGCAATAAACAGTATCAAAAACGCTATGAAGATTTACGAAGAAAAATAAAGACTAATTGCCTTGAAGCAAACGCCTCAAGGCAGTTTTTTAACTTACAGAATTATTTAGGCACCGTGATGTTATTTCACCGCTAAATAGGAGAACACAGTTTGCCTCTGCTACGATAAAACGTGAATATGAATATAAAAGCGTTCAGAAGCTCAGTTCTGCTTCTGAACGCTTTTATTTTATTTCCTGCTCCAGATTTCTAAATTCTTCAGTATCGAAAAACTCTACGATGCTAATTCCGAAACCGTCACATAACATTTTCAGAGTTACGATCCCCGGATTTACACTTTTTCCGTACAAAATGTTTTTTATAGAGGACGGCGAAACCGCCGATTCAATTGCCAACTTGTATATAGACATATTCTTTTCTTCTAACAGCTGAAGTATTCTGTTTTTTACGGCTCGGTAAGTGCTCATATATTCTCCTGCAAAAAATGTTCAGTCTAATTATAGACCAAACCTCTTGACAAATAGGGCTATATATGATACCATTGGGCTATAAATAGCCCAATGTTCGTTTTTATAGTATGAGTCGATTTTTGTCTATATAAACGATCAACGGCGTTTTATAATAAAAAATTTTAAAAGTGAGGTAAATCATTATGCTTTGTCCTAACTGCGGTCACAACAATGCAGACGAGTCCGCTTTCTGCCTTCAGTGTGGCAACAAGCTCAATGCCGAGACCGAATCGGCTCAACCCGCAAATCCCGCAACCCCCTCCGCTGATCAGAAGAAATCCAAAAAAGACATCTTTGTTTCGGAAGATGAGTATGCAGTAGCAACCCTTAAAAACGGAATGGCGGTCCACCTAATTACCGGCGAAGGTTTATTTGGCGAAAAAGCGATAGTCTCCAATAAGAGAGTCTATTACAGAAACTTAAGAGTGGGCTTGAACATGGGCATGAGCGCGAAGGCCATCGCTGCAAACGACTCTGATTCAGGAGATTTTGTGGTTGATATCAAGGATGTTACCGGTACGAAGATTACTCAGAATAATCCGTGGGGGCTCCTTTTATTGGCGGTTATTTTACTGATCGGTTGTATTTCTAATCTATTTTTTATACTTCCTGCTTTAATACTCATGGTAGCGTATTTCCTTATGAAGAAGACGCAGCTTTACGTTCAATACGCGGGCGGTGTTATTCATTTCAACCTTAGAGGGTACAGCATGAAGAACGTCAGAGCGTTCCGAAATGCAATCTATACTGTTAAGGATTCCCTCGACGCAAAAAAATAATTTTACGCAGCGAATAGATTAAAAAGCGTTCAGAAGTCAGTTTTGCTTCTGAACGCTTTTATATTCGTCGTAATAGCGATAGTAGGGACATTCGTTTGAGTTTCCCGTCATAAAATCGACGCTTTCGTCCTCGTCGAGGTCGATGATGCAAACGTCCTCCTGATAGTATTCGTCGTAATCGAAATACATACAGCTTTCGCAGTTCTTTTTCATAAATCCACCTCAAAATTCTTTCTTGACGGAAACAAGATCGTCGCCGTGATAAGATAGCTTAAGAGAGAAAATATCTCTATCCTCAAACAAATAGCGGAGAAACACCTTATCGCCCTCCCAAAGAGGCAGAGAAAGAACGTCGCTCTTGTCTATCCAATGAAGATCGCCCTCGTCGCAAACGATTTCTACGCCGTCAAAATCGCATGATGTGTAGAGAAACATATATTCAGTCTCGCAAACGTCGGAGTCAAAGGTCACGATTCCGCGGAAACGGTAGGAGTTTATTCTGTAGCCGGTCTCCTCGTAAACCTCGCGGAGAAGGCACTCCTCGGGGCTTTCGCCTCTCTCAAACTTGCCGCCGACGCCGATCCATTTGCCCGAGTTTATGTCGTTACGCTTTTTGTTGCGGTTGAGCATCAAATATTTGCCGTCTTTTTCAAGATAGCACAAAACGCAGTTTTTCATAATTATTCCTCCGAAGAATAAACGCCCTTTTCGGTGTCAAAACTTATGACATAAGAAATGAAAGGCGTTTGAAAAATGAAAAAATTACTTATACCTATTATCGCAGCTTTGCTTCTTACCGCACTTACCGTCTTCCCGACGGCGTCTGACATGGAAATATACGGCAAGGTCATTCGACTGCACGTTATCGCCAATTCCGACAGCGAATACGATCAAGATCTGAAGCTGAAGGTTCGTGACGGAATTTTATCGACAGTCGAAGAGCTGACGCGCGGCTGTAAAACCAAGGATGAAGCCGAGAGGGTCTTGCGGGAGAACGGCGGTGAGATCAGTGACGCGGCTTACAAAGTGCTTGAAGAAAACGGTTCCGACTTGTCGGTCAGCATCGAGATCGGTCAAGAAAAATATCCGACAAGAGAGTATGGCAACCTGCGCTTGCCGAGCGGAACCTATTGCTCCGTTCGCGTTATGCTCGGCGAAGCCGACGGCAAAAATTGGTGGTGCGTACTCTTTCCGCCCCTTTGCCTTAACAGCTCTGTTAAGCAGGATGAGGAGCTTTTGCAGGTCGGATTCACACCCGATCAGGTCGGAATTATCACCGAATCAAGCTCACCGAAATATAAGATCAAGTTCAAGCTTCTCGAAATAATCGGCTCGCTGTTTTCGTGATAGATACATCGTTTTTTGCGGGCGACCAATGGTCGCCCCTACGAGGGCGTTTGAGATTTTTTGTAGGGGCGAGCATTGCTCGCCCGTTTGGGTATGATGTAACTTTTCTTTGAAACGGCGGGAGCAAGCCCCCGCCCTACAAATAACGCGGCGGAGCCAACGTGGCTGAATTGTGTTAAATCTTCCTTAAAACCATATCCTCAAGCGGCGTAATGCCGTGTCTATTCAAAAAATCCGCAAGCTTTGCGCTATGTGGATGCTCGTAAAGCGCAGACGGCTCGTGAGCGTCAACACCGAGAACGAAGTCGTTTCCGACGCTTTTTGCGATCTCGAAAAATCGGTCGCAGGGATAGTGTCTGTTCGATATAAGCCCGAGAATATTGATTTCAAGCGGTATTCCGAGCGCCTTTGCACCCTCGCAAAGACGGGTGTATTCAGAAACGTAAAATTCTTCGTCACCGACATATCGGAGCAGATCGGGGTGGCAAAGGTACGAAAACGAGCCGGTCGAAAGTCCCTCAAGAATTTCGTCAACGTACTGGGTGAGCTTCGTTTTGTCGGTTCGCGGTGCGCTTGACCATTCGCCAAATGTCTCGTTACCGAGGCAGTGCTGACCGAGAATGAGATAATCGACGCCGTTTTCGCGGCAGAAGGACTGAACACGTCCGAAAATGGAGGGAAAGTATTCGGCTTCAAAGCCGACGAAAACCTCAATATCGCCCTTGTATTCCTCGGCAAGGAAACGAATTTCGGAGATATATCCGTACGCCTCGGAAGGCGTCATTCTTATTCCCGAAACGAAGCCTCCGTCGTAAAATTGCGGAGCGTGATCGGAAAAGCCGAGCTTCTTTATGCCGCCCTTGATCGCCGCCTCGACGTATTCTCGCATCTCGCCGACTGCGTGGCGGCAAAGCGGAGTATGCGTATGGTAATTTGCAAGCATTGTGTCTACCTCTGATATAAAACTACCGATATTTTATCACACAACGCCTCCAAGGTCAAGAATCGGGGGCGATTTATTTCTTGTATAAACTTTTATTAAAAAACGCTTGACAAAACGGTTTTTGTGTGATACAATAATGGTCGCTGATTTTGTACCTTTAGCTCAGCCGGATAGAGCAACTGCCTTCTAAGCAGTAGGTCGAGGGTTCGAATCCCCCAAGGTACGCCAATATATGGTGAGTGTAGCTAAGTTGGTTATAGCGCCAGGTTGTGGCCCTGGAGGCCGTGGGTTCGAATCCCATCACCCACCCCAAAATGAAAATCCTGTCGATTCTTGTCGGCAGGATTTTCGTTTTGTATTATTCACTATTCATTTTTCATTTTTCATTATTCATTATTCATTCGACAGGATTTCCAATGAATAATGAAGTCGCTTGCGCTGATGAATAATTAATAATGAATAATTTTGGTGTCGGCTTTGCCGACAGGCAAAATATTTCATAATCCGAAGGATTATTTCATATCGCCTCAGGCGATACATCATTTACCCTAATTTTCCATTCCATGCAACGGATTTTGCATCGGATTTTGCAACGGATTTCGTTACCATTCTGCACACCTGAGT
>JAZNTT010000054.1:0-39096 GCA_045591885.1 Eubacteriales bacterium
TTCAGCTTGCCGCTTGAATATACGGCACCAAGTGTATCGGAGCCCTCATCACCGAAATCGGCGCTGTCAGGCAGCTCACCAACGCCAAAGCTATCTAATACGATCAAAAAAACTCTTTTAAACTTCATTTGACGGTTTTAATCCTTTACAAACACTTTTTCTATTTCAAGAACGTATACGTCGTGATAGTCACGCTTGGGATATTTATCATCAACAATTTTCTTATCAAGGAAGCATTCTTCTTTCATTCGGTCAACGTATATTTTTCGTCCGACAATGGTAAGTCTGGACTGCTCAAAGTACGCATAGTCATCTTCGTTAATTACTGTAAGACCGGACTCTCCGATCTTATCTCTGTCTCTGCCGCTTACCGTACCGCATAGCTTAAGCGCCTCGCGATTTCCGTCCTCAAGAAAAGAAAGTGTAATGACATCCGCTTCCTTTGCAAACTCATTCGTGTATCTTTGCGGTCTGATTACGCAAAGTGCAACCGGACGCGCCCACATATATCCGAATCCGCCCCACGAGGCAGTCATCGTATTTACCCTTCCGCTACTGTCTACTGCTGTGACAAGCATCCACTCTTCGGCGAGTGCTTTAAAAAAATTATCGGGAAGATCAAACGGTGATACGCTTTTCATAACAGTTCCTCCAAATTATTCTCTTTGCATTATACCGCATTTAGACGGTATTTTCAAGAGATTTAAGTAATAAAATCATCTATTTATTCTATTTTAGATAATATTTTGCAAAAAACTTTACAAACAGGTTTTTTTGTGTTACAATGTTAAAATGCAATAGTTGTATTACGAGGATGAAATAATGAGCGATTTATCAAGCGAAAAACTCAATAACAAAAGAAATCTGCTCTCCGTAATAGTCTTGCTCGTCATAACAGTGTTCTCTGTAAATCTTTCTCTCGTTACCGACCCCTATCTTTTTGTCGGCTTCTATATAGTTGCCGCAACCGCCGGCGCTTGGCTTTCGAGCGCGAAAAATCCTATCATGGTTATTTGCGCTTCGCTTCTTGGATGGGCTGCTTCTCTTTGGATAACAGGAAATGCTGTATACGCGCTTTTGTCAATATCATATCTGCCGTTCTCATTAGCAATTCCCTTTGTTGCAAAAGGCAAACTGACAAGAACCAGCGCTATTGGTATTAGCTCCGCGTTTGTAACACTCGCCGCCGCTTCCGTACTTTTATATGTGACATATTTCAGAGTTGATACCGTGTCACTATCGGCTGTAAGAGCGGCTTTCCCTTATTTCTTCAAGACCGTCTCCGAGATGCTCTTCGAGTCGTTCTTCGTTGACGTAGCAGGAAGCAAAGTATCACTCATTGCAGAATCTAACGTAACCGGATATCTTAACGTAATTATATGCGTATTCCCTGCCGTTTTAAGCGCGGTTTTAACGATACTCGGATTTCTGATAGCTTGGCTTTACAGAAAGACTACCGAGCTGACATCTGCTTCCTTTATAGATGACAAGCATTGGGCTATTGTTCCTTCATCCATAACTGCGGTATTCTTTATTATAGCTCTTGTTGCCGTGTTGATATTTGACACCGTGAGCTTGGTTTCTCTTACCGCACTTAATATGTTTATAATAATCTTGCCAATAATACTAACGACCGGGCTTTTGACTTCTCTTTCGCCGAAAGTCATAAACGGAATTCCCCGTCCCCGACTTTTCCGCCCGCTCACACTCATAATATCGGTGTTTAACGGCGTAGTTCCGTTTGCTTCACTGTGCATTTTTTACGGATTATTTGACAGCATCAGAGCATCGATACCCAAGCGCAAGCCGAAAAATCAAGATTAAGGAGCGCAAACCATGAAAGCAAAATTTAAAGAACTGATAACAAGAATGAAATTTACGCGCTTGTTTCCGACCACAATTGTTACCGTCGCTTTTCTTTCGGTAACAGGTGCAATATACGCGTTCAGCGGATCACACAGCCATATCATCTGGATAATCGCCGTATTAGCATATGCTGCAACTATGGTTATGATGCTGAATTACGGATCAATGGCTCCGATAACCGGTTCACATGAAAGTGACACCTTCCTCGGAAGCTTGACGCTTGATCTTATGATAAAAATGCCGCAACCCGTTATGATATGCAACTCTGACGGAAAAATTGTCTGGTACAACTCGGCGTTTACGGACAGACTTGGCAGAAGAAACATTACGGGCATAAATTTTGAGGACTTTATCGGCAAGCCCATTTCCGAGATGAAAACGGGCGATTCCGAAAACGGAACAAGAATTACCCTTGACGATCATAGTTATTACGTCCGCGTCTTTTCCGTTTCGTCAAAAAACAAAAAATATCTTCTCTCACTCTGGGAAGATAATACTGCATTCGAAGCGCTTGAAAAACAGCTCGCAGACGAGGAAACTCAGGTCGCGTATATTCTCGCAGACAACCTTGAGGAATTGTCTCAGTACACAAAGGACGGAGTCAGAAACGCCGCAAACGAGATCGACAAGATCCTGAAGGAGTGGGCTGAAGGCGCAAACGGTATTCTTAAGGAGTATCAAAGCAGTAAATATGTATTCATTTTCCGCGCAGCAGAAATGACTGATTTCGTTGAAAAGAAATTCGAGGTTCTTGACAGAGTCCGCGAGGTTCGTGTCGGCGAAAGCAGCTTCTCTGTTACCGTTTCAATGGGTGTTTCAGACGTAGATGGTACGCTTTTCGAAAAAGAAAAGGTGGCATCAGATGCGCTCGATATGGCTCTTCAGCGCGGAGGAGACCAAGTTGTAGTCAAGAGTGCCAAGGGTCTTGAGTTTTACGGCGGTAAATCTCAATCGGTTCAGAAGCGCACGAAGGTTCGTTCGCGCGTTATCGCAAATGAGCTTGCTTCTCAGATATCCCGCAGTTCGCGTGTAATAATAATGGGACACAGAATGCCGGACTTTGACTGTATAGGCGCTTCTCTCGGCATCGCTCGTCTTTGTGCGTTCTGCGGAGTTCCTTTTAGCATCGTTGCTGACGCTAAGGACGAAAACTTTAAAAAGTGCTACTACAGAATTATGAATCAACCTGAATACCGCGATGGAAACGTATTCGTTAATGCATCAGAGGCTCAGGATCTTATTGCAAGCGATACGCTTACAGTTATCGTCGACGTCAATAATATAACACAGCTCGAAGCTCCCGAGGTTGTTGCGATCTCTTCCCGTGTGGTTTATATTGACCATCACAGAAAAACTGCTGAATTCGACGAGGCTCCGCTCATTTCCTATATTGAACCATCTGCATCATCTGCATCCGAGCTTGTCGCGGAAATATTGGAACAGTCTATGCCCTCAGGCAACCTCACAAAGGACGAGGCTGACATTATGTACTCAGGCATACTCCTTGATACTAAGCAGTTTACCCGTAACGCAGGTGTCAGAACCTTCGGTGCGGCACTTTATCTGCGCGGCGAGGGTGCAAGCCCCTCTGATGCACTGACTCTATTCAAGTCCGCCCTTTCCGATTTCATTTCGGAAGCCAGATTCGAATCAAACGTCGTAGTATATCGTAAGATGATGGCGATATCGGTTAATGATTCGCCTGACAATACAGCATCCGACAGAATTTCTGCGGCAAAGGCTGCTGACAAGCTTCTGACGGTTGAGGGCGTAAAGGCATCGTTTGCGCTTTGCCGTATTGACGACAGCATACACGTTTCGGCACGCTCGTCGGGCGAGATCAACGTTCAGCTCATTCTTGAAAAGATTCAAGGCGGCGGACACTTCGATTCAGCCGCGACAAAGCTGACGGGATCAATGAACGAGGCACTGGCAATGCTTAAAAACGCAATTGACGAATATCTTACTGAAAGCAAAATCGCATAAGAAAGGAACACACCATGAAGGTCATTTTAACACAAGACGTAAAATCTCAAGGAAAGAAAGGCGAGCTTATCAACGTTTCCGAAGGCTATGCCAGAAACTTCCTTTTCCCCAAAAAGCTTGCGGTTGAGGCTGATGCAAAAGCAATGAATGAGCTTAAGAACCGCGAGGCATCGATACAGTACAAGCACGATACCGATCTTGCTAACGCCAAGGAGCTTGCAAACAAGCTCGCAACCATATCCGTTAAGATCGTAGCAGGCGGTAACGAAGGCCGTCTTTACGGCTCCATAACCTCAAAGGAAATTGCAGAGCAGCTCAAGGCTCAGCACGGCATTGTCATCGACAAGAGAAAGATCGTTATGCCCGATCCAATCAAGAGCTATGGAAGCTACAAGTATGACGTTAAGCTCTTCCCTGAGGTCGTTGGCAAGCTTACCGTTCAGGTTCTCGACAAGTAATCAAAGTTATCGAAAGGAAACGGCTATGCCGTATTCATTATGGAGCTTTCTACAAACGAACTAATTAAAAAAATGCCATTCTCGCTCGAAGCGGAGCAGTCGGTTCTCGGGTCTATACTCATTAATCCGGAATGCTTTTCGGATATCGTAAACGAACTTAAAAGCAGTGACTTTTATCTTGAGGATCATACTCAGATCTATCTTGCAATGCAAGATTTGTTTTTGCAGAACAGAACGATCGACGTCGTGACTCTCATCGACTCTCTCGTTCACCGCGGCGTCTACGATAACATAGAGGATAGCAAGAAGTACATCAAGCTTATTGCTGAAGTCGTCCCAAGCGCTTCAAACGTAAAGGACTACGCAAAAATCGTAAGAGAAAAGCGCGTTCTGAGACAGCTTATCGAAACGTGTTCAAACATAACAGATCAGGCATATTCCGAGCAGGAAGACGTTCACGCGCTGCTTGACTCCGCCGAACAGAGAATTTTCGACATTGCAGAAACTTCTCAGACAAAAGGATTCACACACATAAGAGACGCTCTTCTTGCAAATTATGAGCGTCTGAAATTGCTCAAAACCGACCCGCAGGCCGCAACAGGCCAGCCTACAGGCTTCTCAGGACTTGACAAGGTTCTCGTTGGAATGGGCCCCGGCGACCTTATCCTCGTCGGCGCACGTCCCGGTATGGGTAAAACGTCCTTCGCAATGAATATTGCAACACAGGTCGCGCGTTCGAGCAAGAAAACAGTGTGCGTATTTAATCTTGAAATGTCTGCCGAGCAGCTCGTTTCGCGAATGCTTTCGAGCGAGGCACTCGTTGATAGCTATGCTATGCGTTCGGGTAATCTGTCCTCAGAGGACTGGGAAAAGCTCGCAAGAGCTTCATCTATGCTCAGTGAATGTGAAATTCTAATTGACGATACGGCAGGTATATCAGCTGCCGGTATGCGAGCAAAGCTCCGCCGCGTTAAAAATCTCGGACTCATTGTTATCGACTACCTCCAGCTTATGCAGAGTGATAACAAAAAGAAGAACGACAGCCGTGTCAACGACGTTGCCGATATATCCAGAAATCTAAAGCTTATGGCAAAAGACCTCAAGGTTCCGATAATCTGCTGCGCTCAGCTCTCCCGAGGTCCCGAGAGCCGTAATGACAAGCGTCCTATGCTTTCCGACCTTCGTGACTCCGGTGCAATCGAGCAGGACGCTGACGTTGTTATGTTCTTGTACCGTAACGAGTATTACGACAAAGCAGAAAAGAGTGAAGAGATACAGAACACTGCAGAAATTATCGTTGAAAAGAACCGTCACGGTAGCAGAGATACTGTAAAAATGGGTTGGTTTGCCAAATTCACGAAATTTACGACACTTTCCGACAGAACGGAGTAAAACATGTCATCTTCCTTTGATAAAACCAAATATCTTGATACCGTGTCAAGATACGGTATGTTGAAGGAAGGCACGAGCGTGCTTGTTGGATTTTCCGGCGGTGCTGATTCGTCGCTTCTTCTATCGCTTCTGGCGCAAACAGACGGTATAACGGTTGCCGCCGCACACCTTAATCATGGAATCCGCGGAGAAGAAGCTTTGCGCGACGAATATTTTTGCCGACGCTTCTGTGATGAGAATAACATTACTCTTTACACTAAACGAGTTGACATTCCGAAAATCGCCGATAAACAGGGGCTCGGTATCGAGGAAGCAGCAAGAAATGAGCGTTATACTTTTTTCAATGCTATCTGTTCTGAGCATGGATACGAGCTGATTGCAACTGCTCACAATGCAGATGATAATCTTGAAACAGTTCTTTTGCATCTTGTGAGAGGAACAGGGCTTGACGGTCTTTGCGGAATTCCGCCGATCAGAGACAATATTATCCGCCCCCTCATTCTTTACTCCAAGGAAGAAGTGTTCGACGGATGTCGGGAACTCGGAATTCCTTTCATAACCGATTCAACAAATTCCGATACGACGTACAGAAGAAACTTCCTCAGATGCGAGGTTATTCCAAAGCTAAAGGAGCTTAATCCGTCACTATGCGAAAGCGTAAACGGTACAGTGGAAATACTTAAAAATGATGCGACGTACCTTTCGTCGATCGCAAGTGGATACTCCCTTGAACAAAGCAGGCAAGCTCTTGCTTCCCTATCTGACCCAATTCTGTCAAGAGTTATTATTAGTTATATGAGGGGCCGAGGTATCACGGTTGAACGCGCCAGAATTAACGAAATGATTTTGGCTATAAGATCAAAAAGCGCACACGTTAGAATATCGCTTAACGGTACGTCGTTCGTATGTGACAGAGATATTGTCTATTTTGAAAATGACAAAAAGGAATGTTCTTTCCAAATTCCCTTGAAAATGGGGCTTAACATAATCGATGCCGACAGTGCAGTAGGAATTTATTCCTCTGATGACGATGCCGAGAATGATATAAATAATGTTAAAAATGTTTACAAATTATCAATACAAGCAAAGATAAGTTCTGCTAAAATTAATGGTAATACTGTGATAAGAAGCCGTGAAAACGGTGACGTATACAAGCAGGGCGGACTGACAAAGAAGGTTAAGAAAATGATTCAGTCGCTCAAGCTTCCAAAGGCAGACACTGATATGCTCCCATTTATAGAGACCGATGGAGAAATAATTTATATTCCGCACTTCAGTCCCGCTGATTCGGCAAAGCCGGACGGCAAAGACGATTTCACAGTAATATACTTCAAAAAAATGAACGGAGAACTACTATGAAATACGACGTTAAAAACGACATTGCAGAAATTCTAATCAGTGAAAACGAAATTGACGAAATTGTCAAGCGTATTTCTGCCGAAATCGACGCACACTATGGAGAAAGAGATTCGCGTCTGTTGCTTCTCGGCATTCTCAAGGGCTCCGTTGTCTTTATGGGCGACCTTATGAAGCATATTACCGTTCCCGTTGAAATAGACTTTATGAAGGTATCGTCATACGGTGCGGGAACCGTTTCGACAGGTTCCATCAACATTATGCTTGATCTTTACCGCAAGGATTTTGCAAACACAGATATTCTCATTATCGAAGACATCATAGACAGCGGTCGAACGCTTTCTTACCTTGTTGAGTATCTCCGACTTAAAGGCGCAAAAAGCGTTCGCACCTGTACGCTTCTCGATAAGCCCGACAGACGCGAGGTCGATTTTCAGGCTGATATCGTAGGCGCAATAATACCCAATGAATTCGTTGTCGGCTACGGGCTCGATTATGACGAAAAATACAGAGCATTGCCCTTCGTAGGTGTTCTTAAGCCTCACGTTTATAACGGCGAAGCTTGATTAAAATGAAAGGATCCCCGACGCAAAAATGAAGAAAAATCACAAGTTAGCTCTTTTCTATATAATTCTTATGGTTGCTATCGTAGCCGGACTCTGGTTTATGATTGGGAACTCTAAAAATGAAGAAAAGATAGTTTACAGCGATCTCGTTAAGCTTTTCACTGAAGAAAAGGTAAAAACCTTCGAAGTCGACGAAAAGGACAACATTATAATTACGCTTCACGAGGAAGGAAAGGCCCCGATCAAATATAAGCTCCGTGATTTCGCCATTTTCTACAATGACTTCTCCGAGCTTATTAATCAGCAGGTCGAGGACGGAATCATCGAGAAGTTTGAATACACGCCGCATAAGGAAACTCCTTGGTGGGTATCGTTCCTTCCAACCTTTGCAATTATTATTCTCGTTATAATATTCTTCGTAGTATTTATGTCGATGCAGTCCAAGGGTGCCGGCGGAAAGATAGGCGGCTTCGGACGTGCAAAGGTTAAAGTCAATACCGACGAAAAGCGCAAGGTTCTCTTTTCGGACGTTGCAGGCGCTGACGAGGAAAAAGAAGAGCTTGAAGAGATCGTTGATTTCCTTCGTTCTCCTCTCAAATACACACGTCTCGGTGCAAAGATACCGCACGGCGTGCTTCTCGTAGGCCCTCCCGGTACCGGTAAAACTCTTCTTGCAAAGGCAGTTGCCGGAGAAGCGGGTGTTCCCTTCTTCTCAATTTCCGGCTCCGATTTCGTCGAGATGTACGTCGGTGTCGGTGCGTCGCGTGTACGTGACCTTTTCGATACCGCAAAGAAGCATCCCGCAAGTATAGTATTTATTGATGAGATCGATGCTGTCGGACGTCACAGAGGCGCGGGTCTCGGCGGAGGCCACGACGAGCGTGAGCAGACGCTTAACCAGCTTCTCGTTGAAATGGACGGCTTCGGCTCGACCGACGGCATAATCGTTATAGCCGCAACGAACCGCCCTGACATTCTCGACCCTGCTCTGCTCCGTCCCGGACGTTTTGACCGTCAAATAACAGTCAACTATCCCGATCTCAAGGGACGTGAGGCTATTCTTAAGGTTCACTCCAGAAATAAGCCGCTCGAGGATACCGTTGATTTTACAAGAGTTGCACAGTCGACCGTTGGATTTACCGGTGCAGATCTTGCGAACCTCTTGAATGAAGCCGCGCTTCTTGCCGCAAGACGAGGCAAGTCACTTATCGGCATGGACGAGATAGAGGATTCATATATGAAGATCCTTGTCGGACCCAAGAAGAAATCCAAGATCCGAGAAGAAAAGGATAATAAGCTTACCGCTTTCCATGAAGCAGGTCACGCAGTTGCCGCTTACTTCTCTCCCACCTCCGATCCTGTTAAGCATATAACGATCGTTCCTGCCGGAAGAACAGGCGGTGTAACCGTCATGATCCCCGAAAAGGACAGCAGCTACGATACGAGAAACGCTATGTTCGACCGCATCGTTGTTGCACTCGGCGGACGCGTAGCCGAGGAATTGAAGCTTGACGATATTTCGTCCGGAGCTTCCTCCGATATCAGCCACGCTACTGCGATCGCACGCAACATGGTTACAAGATACGGTATGAGCGAAAAGCTTGGAACGGTTCTCTACGGCTCTGAACACAGCAACGATGAAGTCTTCCTCGGACGTGATTTCAGTTCCGGCAAGAATTATTCCGAGGCTACTGCCGCCGAGATCGATGCCGAGATCAAGAACATCATCGACCGCGCTTACCGCAGATGTGCCGAGATCCTTTATGAGCATTCCGATAAGCTTCAGAAGCTTGCCGAGTACCTTATCAAGGTCGAAACGGTTGACGGCGACCAGTTTAAGGCACTTATGGAAGGCGATCCTACCTTTGAAGAGCTTGATGCGATAGCGGAAGAAAAGCGCCGCAAGAGCGAGGAAGAAAACGAGGCGCGCCGCAAGAAAGATGAAGAAGAACGCAAAAAGCGTGAAGAAGAGGAAGCCAAGCGCCGAAAAGAAATGCAGAACCGTGACGTTAACGGTATGAATGCATACGGTCAGCAAGAAAAGCAAGATCCTAACAATAAAGAGTAAATAATCGCCCTCGAATGAGGGCGATTATTTTATGTTACTTGCAAATTAATTGTTTAGAGTCTCAGTTGCCTTTCTAAGGATCTCACCGTTTTGTTTACAAATTATTGTATATTTATCATTTGGTGTTTGGTATAATAATTGTATATTTTATTTCGGAGGACATCTTCGGTGAGTAAAAAAGAAAAAAAGATAACTAACTGCCGTCTCGGTACTGTCGGAGGACAAGCAGTCCTTGAGGGCGTTATGATGAAAGGCAAGGAGAAGTATTCTATCGCCGTTCGCCGCGAGGACGGCAGTATAAGCTTAAGTGAAAATTATCATACGTCGGTAAGACAGAAGCACAAGCTGCTACGCCTGCCCATTTTACGCGGAATTGTCGGCTTCGTTGAGTCTATGATACTCAATTTCAAGACTCTTTCAATCTCAGCCGAGCAGTACGGCGGTCTTGACGAGATTGAGCCTGAAACCAAATTTGAAAAATGGCTTCAAAGAAAATTCGGCGACAAGCTCATGAATATCGTAATGGGGATTTCAATGGTGTTTGGAATAGTTCTTGCGGTAGCACTATTTCTGCTTCTTCCCTCCTATGCCGTTAAGCTGATAGATATGATTCCGCATGTTGATCTCGGCATCTGGAAGAGCACCGTTGAGGGTGTGATCAAAATAGCGATCTTTGTTTCATATCTTCTTCTCGTTTCACTCTTGAAGGACATTCGCCGCACCTTTGAGTATCACGGTGCCGAACACAAATCGATATTTTGCTATGAGGCGGGTGAGGAGCTTACGATTGAAAACGTCAAGAAGCACCGTAGATACCATCCGCGTTGCGGAACAAGCTTCATATTCGTCGTTCTAATAATAAGCATACTTGTTAATTCCCTACCCATAATTACTTGGGATAATATGCTTATCCGCACACTTCTCAAGCTCGCTATGCTCCCGCTTATTGTTGGCATTAGCTTTGAATTTATTATGTTTGCAGGCAAGCATGACAACGTGATTACGCGGATCCTTTCGGCACCCGGTCTTTGGATGCAGCGCATAACCACCCGTGAGCCCGATGAGGAGCAGATAGAATGTGCGATCATCGCTCTTAAAAGTGCGCTCCCCGAGGAGTTTCCCGACTTCGTTCACGTCGACACACATCTCGCCAGCGTAAACGATGATCAGAACGAGGATAATAATGAAGCTGTCGAATCTTGAAGAAAATCTTCTCCGCGAGAAATTCACAAGCGAAGATGATTACAATAAGGCAGTAGCACGCCTTGAAAAAGGCGAGCCGCTTGCGTATATTCTCGGTGAGTGGTACTTCTATGACGAAACCTACAAGGTCTCACCCGACTGCCTTATTCCGCGTCCCGAGACTGAGCATCTTGTCGAATGGCTCATAAATAATCTTCCGAAAAACAGTGTTTTTGCAGATCTCTGTACCGGAAGCGGCTGTATTGCGATATCGACTCTTGCTCACCGTCCCGACCTGATTGCCGTTGCGGTCGACATATCGGAAAAAGCACTTGAAATAGCCAAGAAAAACGCGATTTTGAACAGTGTTTCCGACAGAATAACATTTATATGCTCTGACGTTATTAACGATACTTCCCTCGGAGAAAGCCAATTTGACGTTATAGTATCAAATCCTCCATATATTCAAAGCGAGGTTATTGACACGCTTTCCGTACAGGTAAAAAATGAGCCTAAGATCGCTTTGGACGGCGGAAATGACGGGCTTGATTTTTATCGCGTGCTATATACAAAATATAAGAAAAACGTCAAAGTCGGCGGTGCAATAATATGCGAGATCGGATACGATCAAGGGCAGATACTTTATGACCTTTTCGGCTGCAAAATCACGAAGGATTATTCCGGAAATGACCGAATTGCGTTACTAACCATTAACTAAATACCCAAAACTCGGATAATTTTTACAAAAACTGTAAAATATCCGAGTTTTTTACTGAAATCTATTGATAAAAATTATTTTTATGCTATAATATATTATGTGCGCCTGTGCGCAGCCGCGGGTATAAAACGTCAATTTTTACCGAAAATCGGTTTGGAGGTTTAATATGCATTATAACAAGAAAACAATCGAAGACATTTCCGTTTCCGGCAAGAAGGTTCTTGCAAGATGCGACTTCAACGTTCCTATGGACGGCGGAGTTATTACCGACACTAAGAGAATCGTCGGCGCTCTTCCCACTATCAAGTATCTTGCCGATAACGGCGCAGCTGTAATTCTCTGCTCTCATATGGGCCGTCCTCATAACGTTCTCGACTCCGAGCTCAAGCTCTCGAAAAAGGAAAAGAAGAAGATCGAGGCACTTCCCGAAAACGAGCAGGCAGCAGCAACCGCTGCAGCTCTCGAAAAGGCAAAGGGTGACATCACCAAGCTTTCCCTTAAACCAATCGCAGAAAAGATCTCCGAGCTTCTCGGCAAAGAAGTTATTATGGCTTCCGACGTAGTTGGCGAGGATGCTGTTAACAAGGCGGCTAACCTCAAGAGCGGCGAAATCCTTCTCCTTGAAAACGTGCGTTTCCATGCAGAGGAAGAAAAGAACGATCCCGAGTTTGCAAAGAAGCTCGCTTCTCTTGCTGACATCTACGTAAACGATGCGTTCGGTACAGCTCACCGCGCTCACGCTTCTACTGCCGGTGTTGCTGATTATCTCCCCGCAGTTTGCGGATACCTCATTCAGAAAGAGATCTCCGTCATGGGCGGCGCTCTTTCCGATCCTAAGCGTCCCTTCGTTGCAATCCTTGGAGGCGCTAAGGTTTCCGACAAGATCGGCGTTATCAACAACCTTATCGAAAAGGTTGACACTCTCGTGATCGGCGGCGCTATGGCGTACACCTTCAACAAGGCGCTCGGATATAACATCGGTACTTCTCTTTGCGAGGATGATAAGCTTGAGCTTGCTCTTGAGCTTCTCAAGAAGGCCGAGGACAAGGGTGTTAAGGTTCTTCTTCCTGTTGATAACCACGCAGGTAACTGCTACGATCCCGAGTGCCACGATATTTACGTAAACTCCAACAATATTCCCGAGGGCTATATGGGTCTTGATATCGGTCCGGCTTCGATTGCACTCTTCACAAATGCTATCAAGAATGCAGGTACCGTTGTTTGGAACGGACCGATGGGAGTTTCCGAGTGGAAGAAGTTCGCGCACGGCACCTTTGGCGTTGCAACCGCAGTTGCTGAGAGCGACGCGGTTTCGATCATCGGCGGCGGTGACTCCGCAGCAGCTATTGAAAAACTCGGATTTGCTGAGCAAATGACTCACATTTCGACCGGCGGCGGGGCTTCCCTTGAGTTTCTTGAGGGTCTTGAGCTTCCCGGTATTGCTTGCCTTCTCGACAAATAATATTTGAGGCAACGGACAATGAATAAGAATCTCAGAAAAGCCGTTATCGCGGGCAACTGGAAAATGAATATGACCCCCTCTGAGGCAGAAAAGCTCGTAAATGAGATTAAACCCATGGTTGAGAAAAAAAACGGATGCGTCATTGTCGTTTGCGTTCCCTTTGTTGATATTGCAGCCGTTGTTAGCGCTACCAAGGGCACCAACATCAAGGTTGGAGCTCAGAACGTTCACTTCAAGAAAAACGGTGCCTACACCGGTGAGATTTCCGCCGATATGCTTAAAGAGTGCGGAGTTGAGTACGTTGTAATCGGTCACAGCGAGCGTAGACAGTATTTCGGCGAGACCGACGAGACCGTCAATCTCCGCCTTAAAGCCGCTCTTGAAGCAGGCATCACGCCCATCCTCTGCGTTGGTGAAGTCCTCACCGAACGCGAACAGGACGTTACTGCCGAGGTTGTCGCGTCTCAAACCAAAATTGCACTTCTCGACGTTGATGCCGATACAGTCAAGAAGGTTATTATTGCATACGAGCCTGTTTGGGCTATCGGCACCGGAAAAACCGCCACATCCGATCAGGCAGACGAGGTTTGCGGAATTATTCGTGACGTTCTTTCCGCCAAGTATGGCAAGGACGTAGCTGAAGCCGTTACGATTCAGTACGGCGGATCCATGAAGCCCGATAACGCCGCTGAACTTCTTTCGAAGTATCACGTTGACGGTGGACTTATAGGCGGCGCTTCGCTTAAAGCTGCTGATTTCGCCGCTATCGTTGACGCAGCTCAATAATTATCACTATAACGGGGCGAAGGTCAATTGCTTTCGCTCCGTTTTTCGGAGGATACAATGAAGCGATTTATCGCATTATTTTTGATATTTGCTTGTCTTATGCCATTCATGCCGATACAGGCTGAAGAAACTGACAACACTCAAAATAACGAAGAGACCGAAATACCTGTCGAGCCTTCCTATGATTCGGTGATCGAGATTAGCAATGACGGTAATTCACTTACCGCCACCTTTGAGCTTACTCCGGAAACAACAGGTACCTACTACCTTTTCCGTGTTACTCCTGACAATGAGAACATTTCTTCATTCGCTCCCGTTTCTCAAGCGAACGCTGATAAAGGCAAAGTAGCTTTTGAACTTGATTACGATTCAAGCGATCACTCTGCAGTACTAAACGGCTACGTTCTTGCAGTTAAATCCTCAACTGAATACACAGCCCTTACAAATGCAAGATATATTGATAATATTTCTGCAATATCCCATAGTGACAGACCGTTTATCAAGGCAACCACTGTCAAGGGGCTTGAAGTGCAGTATATAGCCGATGCTCAGTTGATCGGTGTCGGTCAAACCGTTGTACACGTAAAGCTCAATGAGCTTATATCCGACGACCCCGATACTTCAACTGCGTTCGTTTTCGGCACCGAAAGATATTTGATTGATAACGAAGCTCTTACTCTGCTCGATTACAGAATAAAAACCCTTTCGGAAGCGGGAATAAACATATTCATAAATTACGTTCTCACCTTTGATGCAAACGCCGACGAAAAGCTATATTATCCTGATGCGAGGGGCGAAAGCAACACCATGTTCGCACCTAACGTATCGACCTTTGAAAGTGCAAGCACTTTTGCGGCAGTTATGCATTTTTTAGCTGAGCGCTATTCACTTCCTGATGCGAAATACGGATTCTGCGGCAGCTATATTCTCGGATACGAGGTTAATAACTACCATGAAAATCATAATAGCGGCATGCCAAGTCTTTCCGAACACGCTAAACAGTATGCCGCTTACCTGCGAATCGCCGATCTCGCCGTAAGAGCAGCATACTCCAAGGCGAGAATATACGCGTCGATTTCAAACGTGTGGAACGCATCAAGCAACGATTTGGCAGGCGTTTACGGAGCAAAAGACCTTCTTACAGAGCTTGCTGTACTTATACCCGACGTGGATTTTGGAATAGCTGTCAATCCTTATCCGTCAGATCTTAAAATGACGGAGTTCTGGCTTGACGAAAAAGCGACCGAGACTCTTGATACAGAGTATCTCACGATGAAGAACCTTCCCGTTCTTCACGAGTTCCTTAACAAAGAAGAAATGCTTTGCAACGGCATGCTTCGTTCCGTTGTAATTTCAGAGTTCGGGGTAAGCGGCGTATATGGAGAGGAAAGTGAAAAGCTTCAGGCGGCTGCGTATGCTTATGCATTCTACAACGCCTCAAGACTTCTTTCGCTCGAAGCCTTCATCTGGCACCGTCACGTTGACCACAATTACGAGATCGACCTAAGTTACGGTCTGTATTCTTCAAGCGAGCTTACGCTTGAAAGAAAAGAAAAGAAGGAAATTTACGATATTTTTGCGGCAGTAGACTGCTTTGACAGCGACAGCGTCAAGGTTATAAAAGGAATATGCTCTCTCCTTCCCGTAAAAGATTATGATGAGCTTATCAAAAACACAACGA
This sequence comes from Eubacteriales bacterium, assembly GCA_045591885.1. Classification (GTDB taxonomy): domain Bacteria; phylum Bacillota; class Clostridia; order Oscillospirales; family CAG-272; genus Colimorpha_A. The sequence goes on from JAZNTT010000054.1 coordinate 15,522, forward strand.
CCAGAACAAGAGTTATTCTGACTATTCAAAGCGTATCGGCAGATATAAATTCTCCCCGCTACGATACCTCAACCATTTTCGATTTTTCAAAGAGTCTATATAGCTTCTATCCTACCGACAATACAAATTACATTGAGCAGATAAAGGAAGGAAAGAAAACCTTCATGAGAATCGCTTCTCTGCGTCAAACTCCATTTGAGCACATGGGCGCGGGAATTAATCTTGAGGACGGAGTAAGTATATCAGGTGCTGAATATCTTGCGGTACGAGTAAGAGTCAACGCATCAAGCGAAACTGCGGATTTCGTTCTAATGATAGACGGAAACTCCAGAGGCGGCAGAGCGACCCTAAAATTCTCGTCAACTATAAGCACGAACGGTTGGGTAACTCTAAAATTCCCGGTTCACGGATTGACGAGAAAAGAAATCACTGATGCAAGAATCAAAATCTGGGCGCGTACCGATACTTCAAACGACGAGCAGATATTTATCGACGTGTCCTCTGTTAAGCTTCACTATGAAAAGAACCTTGCGCCGTTCGTTCTCATTACAGTAATCGTTATTGGCGGTCTAATAAGCTGCGCCCTTGCGTTTATCTACGTTTTTACCCACAAAAAACGCAGAAGCTATCACTGGGAATAGGACATTCCTCCCTCCGAATATAATGTAAAAAAACTCGGAGGGAATATGACAAGAAAAATAAGCGAAACTATAACATTTTACTTTCTAATATCTGTTTTTATACTTACCAGCATAATGCTTTTAAGGCGCATTTTCGCTCCATTTTGCCCTCCGCTTTCCGAGCTTGAAACAGCAGTTCACGAAAGACGCAGGATAGTTCTTGACCCCGGACATGGCGGCAAGGACGGAGGGGCTGTTTCGGTAACGGGAACAGATGAAAAGCTTTTGAATCTTGACATTTCATTGTCCGTTCGTGAATATTTGCACGTTCTCGGATACGAGGTAATCCTAACGCGTGAAAATGATGTCGAACTTACCCATCCTGACGGCGGTACAAGAAAAATGCAGGACCTGAAAGGTCGGTTACAAATAGCTCTTGAGTATCCGGAGGCTGTGTTTATCAGCATTCACATGAACAAGTTTCCCGAGTCGAAGTATTCGGGGCTTCAAGTATATTATTCGCCAAATGAACCAAGATCTTTTGAGTTTGCGAAAACAGTCCAGAATACTGTAAAAGAGACTCTTCAGCCGAATAACAATCGCAATGTCAAGAAGGCAGACAGTACTATTTTTCTGCTTCACAAAATACAATCACCCGCGATATTGATCGAGTGCGGATTTATCTCAAATCCAAACGAGGCGGAACTGCTTGACACAAATGAATACCGTGTTAAGCTCTCCTCAACAATAGCATCAGCTGTTATAAATTCTTTCGAAAGGCAAGTATATGAAAACTAAAAGCGTATACATCTGCACCGAATGCGGATACCAAAGCGCTAAATGGCTCGGTAAATGCCCTTCCTGTTCGGAATGGAATACTCTTGAAGAACAGGTCATAGTTGACGAGAAAAAGTCCAAGGGTGTCGCTGCTCCATATAATGGAAAAAGCTCGCCTGCCATTCAGCTTAATAAGCTAGAAGCGCCTGAATACATGAGAATAAACACAGGCACAAATGAGCTTGACAGAGTTCTCGGCGGCGGACTTGTCAGTGGATCGGTAGTATTGATCTCCGGAGAACCCGGAATCGGTAAATCCACACTTCTCATGCAAATTTGCGGTACTATTGCCGACGAAGGAAAAAAGATCCTTTACGTTTCGGGTGAGGAATCGCCCTCCCAGCTTAAAATGAGAGCTAATCGTCTCGGCATCAACTCAGAGAACCTTTATATTCAAACAGAGACGAATCTCGATAAAATCGTTCAAGAGATTTCCCGACTTAATCCCGATATAGTTATTGCGGATTCGGTTCAAACTATTTACTCAGAAAACTCCGCTTCTATGCCGGGATCAGTAAATCAAGTCAAGGAGGCATCGTCACGCCTTATCGGTATAGCTAAGAACGAGGGTATTTCAATATTTCTCGTAGGTCACGTAAATAAGGACGGCGGTATAGCCGGACCTAAGGTGCTTGAACACATGGTTGATGCAGTTCTTCATTTTGAAGGTGAGCGCGATCACGCATACAGAATAATTCGTTCGGTCAAAAACCGTTTTGGTTCAACAAACGAGATAGGCGTATTTGAAATGACATCCGAGGGACTTAGCGAAGTTCCGAATCCATCGGAGGCTCTTATGGCGGGACGTCCCAAAAACGTATCGGGAAACTGTGCCGTTTGCGTAATTGAGGGTACACGTCCTATAATTGCAGAAATTCAGGCACTTACGTCTACCACTGTCTTCCCTTCTCCCAAAAGAACGTCAAACGGCTTTGATTACAACCGTCTCTATCTGCTTCTTGCAGTTCTTGAAAAGAGACTCGGAATGCGTTTTTCATCCCACGATGCGTATATTAACGTAATAGGCGGTCTTCGTCTCTGCGACCCTGCCGCTGACCTCGCTACTGCTCTTTCGCTTATTTCCTGCCTTAAGGACAAGCCTCTCCCGGACGATATGATAGCCATTGGGGAGATCGGTCTATCCGGTGAATGCCGTGCGGTTGCCGCCGCTGAGCAGAGAGTTCGCGAAGCGGAGCGACTGGGTTTTAACAGAGTTATTCTTCCCGAACGTAACGTCGGAAAAGGTAAGCTTGACCCTTCAAAATTTACAATTAAGATCGAACCCGTCAAGGGAATATTTGATGCAATTTCGGTGGCACTTAAATGAGTACGATTGATAAGAAAGATAATCCGCACAAGTTTCATCGCTCGCGTCTGCGCGCGAGATTTCAAAAGGAGGGGCTTCGTTCCTTCGAGGATCATAATATACTTGAGCTTCTTCTCTTCTATGCTATTCCTCAAAAGGATACTAATGACCTCGCGCATGCGCTTCTTGACAAGTTCGGATCGCTTTCAGCGGTATTTGATGCTGATATTGGTGATCTTTGTAAGGTAAAAGGAATTGGGGAAAACGCGGCTACTCTTATTAAGCTGATCCCTCAGATATGCCGTGCTTATCTTATGGACAAGGATACAAGGTATCCTGATTTTACAGACCTTCATAAGCTGGGCAACTACCTTGTAAATTACTTCATTGGCGAGAAGAACGAAAAGCTGATTGCAGTATTGCTCAATAACAGATGCGAAATGATAGACATCATTCTCGTAAGTGAAGGAACAGTCAACCGCACTGAGGGTTCAATGAGAAAGATCGCTGAAGCTGCATTTTCCAAGAATGCTTCGTCATTCGTTCTCGCTCATAACCATCCCGACGGGAACTGTACTCCGTCCGCAGCCGACGTTTCTTTTACCTCCAACTACTGCAAGATCTTTAAAGAGCTTGGAATGCCGCTCGTCGAGCATATTGTCGTAGGCGGTGTGTCATACGTTGGAATACTAACGGGTCAGAAGTCATTTGACATTGATGCATACATATAATAACAGCTCCTTATCGGAGCTGTTTTTTGTTATCAGATTATAATCGTGAAATTCACAAATGAATATTAACTTAAATTTATAGTTAAGTCATTGATATAATGCTGATTTTTCTAATAAATCGAAGTTTTTAGCATAAATCTATAGGATATTCAAACGGTCAAATGTTTACAGTTTATTCATAAAAGCAATTGTCAGTAGTGGTATAATATAATGGAATATACATACGGACGGAAAATAATGAAGCAGTATATAGAAATTGGAAAAATTATAAATACCCATGGAGTTAAAGGTACAGTTAAGGTTGAACCGTGGTGCGACTCACCTTCAGTCCTTGCAAAAATGAGGCGTGTGTACTTTGCGCCAAGGACGAGTGGTGAAAGCTTTGTCGAGACTCAGGTTTTAAGCGGATCTGTTCAAAAAGACAAGGTTCTTCTGACGCTTAACGGCATTAATACCGTTGAGGAAGCAATTCTTCTAAAAAACACCCTAATATACGCAAACAGAGACGACATACCGATCAAAAAAGGCTCGTTCCTTATTGCCGACCTTATCGGGCTTAGCGTAATTGATGCCAACACCGGTCGCGTGTACGGCAGACTTACCGACGTGATTCAGGGCGGAAGCGGCGACATTTACGATGTTAAGACAGAAAACGGAAACGCACTTATGCCTGCTGTCAAAGAATTCGTCAAGGAAATCAAACTTGAAGAAGGCATTTTCGTCACGCCAATAAAGGGTATTTTCGATGAAGATTGATATTCTTACTCTCTTCCCCGATATGATCAACGCTGTTTTAGGCGAAAGTATCATCGGACGTGCTGTTGATGCTGGGATCTTAGAAATTAATGCACACAATATTCGAGACTATTCGACCGACAAGCATCACCGAGTTGACGATACTCCGTACGGCGGAGGAATGGGCATGCTCATGGCTGCACCGCCTATTTACGCCTGCTATAAGGCGGTAGCTGATAAAGTTTCAAGCGGAGCAAAATCAAAAGTCGTTTATATGTCCCCGCAAGGAAAGGTCCTGACACAAAGCAAAGCAAAGGAGCTTTCCGAGCTTGATAATCTCATAATACTATGCGGTCACTACGAGGGTGTTGACGAGAGAATTATCGAAACTATAGTTGACGAGGAGATTTCTGTCGGCAACTACGTTCTTACAGGCGGCGAGCTTCCGGCGTGCATTCTCGTTGATTCTGTTTCCCGTCTTATCCCGGGCGTGCTTTCCGACAGTGAATGCCACGAAATAGAAAGCATATCCTGCGGTATGCTTGAATACCCGCAATACACCCGCCCTCTCATTTTTGAGGGCAAGGAGGTCCCTGCCGTTCTTCAGGGCGGTAATCATAAGGAGATCGAAAAATGGCGATATAAAAAAGCCGTCGAAAGGACTAAAAAAAAGCGTCCCGACCTTATTTGAATACTATGAAAGGAGTCCGTTTATGAATAAGAACAAGAGTACAAAAAAGAAAAGCTCAATATTCTCGGGTCTTATCCGTTTCTCGGAATACGTATATTCAAAGATGCCGCAAAGCTTCAGCGCACGTCTCTTGATAGGTAAGAAAAAAAACGGAAACGGACTTTTTTCAACACTAATATCTAAGATTAATTTTAGAAAGCGTGTATCGCTTCCCGTTAAGCGCTTCTTTGCAAAAAGCTTTGACAACAGCTTTATTATAGGATATATGAAGCGGCTTATATCAAGAATACCGCTGATACAGTTAAAATGTATCGGACTGTTCTATTTCTCGTTTGGTCTGTACAGCACGATCACCAACCTGATTAAAACCAATCTAATATCAAGCAGCGGAGGATATCTCCCTCTCTATTTGAGCATTGGTTCCTGCATCGTTGGCGGTATCTTCTGCGGCACACAAAAAACCTGCTATACAGCATTTTCGGAAAGCAAAATTCTCTCACGGGTATTTTTTGGCTTCTTCAGTATACCGAAAAACAATTCATTTAACAGCGAAGAACCGATCGGTCGTCCGACATACTTCCTGATCGCCGGCATTTTGGCAGGTTTTTTAGGTTCACTAACCTCAGTACAGTTTATCCTTCTTCTCTTCCCCGCCATTTTTGCCGTTTATGCCGTTTTTGCTTTCCCGGAAAGCGGAGCGGTCGCCTTGTTTCTGGCACTTCCATTCCTTACCTGTCAGCAACTCGGAGTGTTCGGTATGCTTGTGACCCTCTCATGGTTTATCAAGCTTATAAGGGGCAAAAGAATATTCAAATTCACATCTCTTGATCTTACGGTTCTTGCATTTGGAATTGCAATTTTCTTTGGAGGAGTATTATCCGTTTCACCTGAGGAAAGCTCCAATATATCTTATCTGCTGCTTGCAATGCTCAGTGCATATTTCGCCGTATCTAATCTTCTTCGCACTGTCGAGTGGATCAAAAAATGCGGTGCGGCACTTGTAATATCGTTCTCGGTTTCGCTTGTAGCGTCGGCAATCGGTCAAACGCTTCTCCTGCTCCCCGAATCAAGAGTCAACATCATTAATGACATCTTCTCCGACTCCTTGCTGTCGCTAATGAGTATTAATCCGATGTTTATACACATGGCGGTAGCGGTCATTCCTATCATGATGCTGCGCTCTGTCGCATCCAAAAACGCATCTAAAACAACATGGTCTGTAATAGCGGTTATCCTATCGCTCATTTGTCTCTTTATCGGCGGTTCTCGCAGCGGAACGCTCGCAGTTATCATTGGGCTGATGCTTCTGATGATGCTTGTGTCACGGAAATCGCTTTCATATATCATTCCTGCAATCGTCATCATTCCATTAATAATTGCACTCATGCCTTCAACCGTTGTAGATGCAGTTTACAAGCTCTTCTCATTCGACGGCGCGATCGCAACCTACAGGCAGACCGTCAATTATACAACCAACAAGTTGATGATGGATTCTTTCTTTGGAGGAATCGGTCTCGGTGAAGGCGCTTTCATAAAGATATATCCCCTGTATACAAACGATCTGTCTGTGAAAATGACACACACATCAGCACTTTATTCTCAGATTACAGTTTCGCTCGGAATATCGGGGCTTATAGTATTCCTGATATTCATAGCACAGCTGTTAAGAAAGTATTTTTCGTATATTGTCACAAGCAGCAATGATGATCCCGACCTCAAGATCTCAGCCGTATCGACCTTTACGGGCTTGTCCGCACTATTAATTATGGGTCTTATCGACTACATTTGGCTCTCCCCATCAGTGTTCTTTATGTTCTGGCTTATTACAGCGCTCTTCTCGGCATCTGTTAAAACAGCTAAATCCGAAAGATACACTATTCCGTCGGACGAGCCGACTCTTGAAATCGACTGTAAGACACTCAATCATTTTTCTAAACGAAAAGGATGATATACAATGAACGTAAGTCCAAAGAAAAAGAAAATCAGCTTTAATCTTATAGACGTTGCTCTCATAGTTGTCGCTCTTGCCGCTATTTCAATTCTTGTATTTGTGTTCAACAACAAAGACATTGTCAAGCCGAGCGGCAAAGAAAACGTAAAGATCGAGTACACGGTAACTCTGTCTCCGGTGCGTGAGGAATATATCAACCTCGTGAAGGTAGGCGATAGAGTCATCAACACTGCCGTGATGGAGCACTGCGGCGAGGTAGTTACCGTTACAAATTCCGACTATTATTATATCGGTGTCAATTCAGAGACCGGCGAATCGGTATCTACCCTATATCCGGGAATGAAAACTATGGTCATCAAGATCAGGGCTACTGCAACAAAAACCGCTTACGGCTATTCTGTAAACGGCTTTGATATAGTTATCGGTGAAAACGTTTCGATACGTGTTCCCGACTTTACGGGAACCGGTAAATGCACGTCAGTTACCGAGCTTGGTAAATAAGGCGGAGGTATAATATGAGTAAGAAGTTTAATTCAGAAAAGAAAATAACCTTCTCCGTAATTGATTTTGCAGTTATTCTCGTAGTACTGTCATTGCTCGTGGGAGTAATTGCAAGATACGACGTAGTTGACCGTCTGTTCTCCAAAACGTCTCTTACAAATGCAAAGGTGACCTTTGTTGCCGAAGCAATAACCGAAGAGGAGGCTGCGGCATTTACCGAGAATAACAAATTCTATACCGATGGAAGTGTTTTCGGTACCTTGACTGCTGTCACAGATCCCGCGAAAGCTCTTATGTACCGCGAAAACGCCGCGGGTGAGCTTGTTGCATACGAGCATGATTCTCTTCTTGATCTGCGCGGCAGCTTTACTTGCAAGGTAATGGGATCGAAGAACGGTTACCTGCTGAGTGGAAACAGATACATCGCCGCCGGCTCTGTTTTTACTGTCAGAGCTGACGGAGTCGCAGTTAAAATCACTGTAATTTCTATCGAAACACTTGAATAATGAAATTTTTTCAAGAAAAAAACAAAAATAATTCAAAAACTATTGATTTTATTTTAAAAAGTTGTTATAATACTTGTTGTTAATTAGAATTTTCTTACAGGAGCACAAAAATGATTACTCGCGACGTAACTATACAGAATAACGTAGGTCTCCACGCAAGACCCGCGACCTTCTTTATACAGAAGGCTAATTCCTACAAGTCGACAATATGGGTCGAAAAGGATGACCGCCGCGTTAATGCGAAATCGCTTCTCGGTGTTCTTTCTCTCGGCATTATCAAGGGTATGACAGTTACCCTCATAGCTGACGGAGCTGACGAAAACGAGGCTCTTGACGGACTCTCCGAGCTTATTACTACCGGCTTCGAGGGCTGATACTAATTATACGAATGTTGGCAGACAGCACCTCTTGGTACGTCTGCCTTTTCTACTTTTTTACAGAGGATGCGGTATGAGTAATTACGATTACAGTGTAATTTCACAATTAAAAGAAAAGGCAAGCCGTCTTCCTCTATGCCCCGGCGTATATCTCATGAAGGACAAGAACGGCAAAATAATCTACGTTGGTAAATCAAAGGCGCTTAAAAACCGTGTCCTATCATATTTTACCGACATCGACAACCACACCGTCAAAACTGCACATCTTGTAGCAAACATCCGTGATTTCGAGGTGATGCTGACAACTACTGAGATAGAAGCATTAGCTCTTGAAAATCGCCTTATCAAGCTTCATACCCCTAAGTTTAACATAAAGCTGAAGGACGGCAAAAGCTATCCGTATATAAAGGTAACAATGAATGAGGAATATCCTCGCATACTTGTTGACAGAAAGAGAGTAAATGACGGCGCAAGGTATTTTGGGCCTTATTCGGGAATGTCTACCGCATACGATATTGTAAACACCGCACGAAAGGCATTCGGCATTCCGGACTGTAAAAGAAGCTTTCCTAAAGACATCGGGAAAACACGTCCATGTCTAAATTATCAGATCGGACTTTGCTCAGGCCCGTGTACGGGAAAAATTTCGTCAGATGAATACAGAAAGATCTTTGCAGATATACTGCCCTTTCTCAGCGGTTCAATAAACTCGGTCAAAAAATCCCTAACAGAACAAATGGAATATGCTGCCGAAAACATGATGTACGAGACGGCGGCGCTCAACCGCGACAGGATCAAATCGCTTACCAAGCTTTGGGACAAGCAAAAGGTAGTTGCTGCACCTAACGTGGAACAGGACGTTATCTCTCTTTACACTGACGAAACATGCTCAGCAATTGCCGTTTTCTATATCAGAAGCGGCGCTGTAATCGACAAGGAATGCTTCGTTTACGGCGCAGACATGATAATTGACGCAGACGCTCTATCGTCCTTTATATTCGAGCTTTACAGAATCAGAGAATATATACCAAAAGAAATACTTCTTGATTTCCCAATTTTGGAAGAAGATCTGACTGCCCTTTCCGAGCTTTTGAGCGAAAAAGCAGGTCATAAGGTGACTCTTCGTCTTCCCGAGAAAGGAAATCTAAAAAAGCTTTGCGATATGGTCCGCCAAAACGCAAAAGAATACGCAAAACAGTATAACACTAAGGTCGAAAAGGAAAGCGATACTCTAATTCGTCTTGCACAGCTTCTTTCTCTTGAGGTTGTACCGGATACGATCGAAGCCTTTGATATTTCAAACTACGGTAACGAAAATATTACGGCAGGCAAAGTGCGGATCGAGAACGGCAAATTCATAAAAAGTGCGTACAGAACCTATAAGATTTCGGGCAGCCAAGACGATTATGCTTCAATGGTAGAAGCAGTTCGCAGACGCTTCTCTCACGTTGAGGACGAGTTCCCCGACCTGCTGCTGCTTGACGGCGGTAAAACCCACGTCGGCGTAATAAAGCCTGTTTTAGCTGAAATGGGAATAGATATTCCGGTTTTCGGAATGGTTAAGGATGAGTACCATAAAACCCGCGCATTGACAACAGAAGATTATGAGATCAGTATTGCACGAGAGCAACCGGTATTTCTTCTTATTTACAAGCTTCAGGAAGAGGTGCATCGTTACACCGTTTCGAGAATGACGGGCGCGAAGCGTAAGACGCTCAAGCGCTCCTCGCTCCAGAATATAAGCGGCATCGGACCAAGCAAGGCAAAGGGATTGCTTAGCGCGTTCGGCGGTCTTAACGGCGTCAAAAACGCCTCATACGACGAGCTGTGTGCCGTCAAGGGTGTTTCTAAAAAGGACGCCGAGCAAATCATCAAATACTTTAACGACAAGGAATAGATCTATGATGCGAATTATAACCGGAAGCGCAAGAGGCACTAAGCTTGAAACTCTTGAGGGCGAAAACACCCGCCCCACCTCCGAGCGCGCAAAAATGGCTATATTCAACACGCTGCAATTTGATATTGAGGGCAGAAAGGTTCTTGATCTTTTTGGAGGATCGGGACAAATGGCACTCGAAGCCCTCAGCAGAGGTGCCGCCAACGCTTTCATCTGCGATGCGGATAACGCAGCATTTGAAATCATCAAGCGCAACGCAAGAAAGACAAAGCTTTTTGATAAGGTGCGTCTCGTTTGTACCGACTATAAGTCTGCGCTCCGTTCCTTATCGGGCAAGGAAAAGTTCAATATCATTTTTCTTGACCCCCCTTATGCCGCCGATTATCTCGAGAATGCACTGAAGAAAATAGCCGAAGGAGACATGCTTGAATACGGCGGATATATCGTTTGCGAAAGCGACAAGGCAGAGCCGTTTGTCTGCGAAGGCACGACTCTTTACAAGCACGCAAAATATGGCAAGGCATATATTACCATACTTGAAAAAACCGATAGCGCGGGAGAATGAATATGAAAGCAGTTTTTACAGGAAGCTTTGATCCAATAACAAACGGTCACGTTGATATTATCAAGCGCGCGTCAGCTATGTTTGACGAGCTTCACGTTCTTGTCTGCATTAATTCCGAGAAAAAAGGAATGTTTACAGAGGAACAGCGCATTCAGATGGTCAAGCTTGCTTGCAATGGAATTGATAACGTTAAAGTTGCTGTATGTGAGGGACTTCTCACGGAATATACCGAGAAAAACGAAATACCCCTCATCGTGCGAGGCGTCCGTGACGGCAACGATCTTTCTTACGAGGCTTCTCTTGCTACTATAAACAGAGGTCTGCGTAATCATCCGGAAACTGTGTTTTTGCCCTCGAAGCCCGAGTTATCGCACATTTCGTCAACTTATGCTCGTGACATGATAAAATACGGCGAAAATCTGACAGATGCTCTTCCCCTCTCCGTTATTGAGTATCTTAAAGAGATCGGACAGGCACGATAATCATTGACCTTTTTACGCAATTGTGATACAATATTTTAGACAACCGATCAAGGAGTTACGACAATGAAATTTGAAGAAAGAGAATTTCTCCCCGTAATACTCGGAGCAGATATTACAGCTTATAGCCTCGTTCGCTCATATTACGAGGAATATAAAATTAAATCTCTCGTTCTAAGCCGCGCAAGGGCAAATATAATTGCAGAAAGCAAGCTCTGTGAAAACAGAGTTTTTCCCGACCTTGAGGACGTTTCGGCACTTGTTTCTCGACTTATCGACGTCGGAAAGGAGTTTAAGGGAAAGAAGAAGCTTATACTCATGGGTTGCGGCGACTGGTACGTCCGCGCCATCGTTGATAACAAGGACAAGCTCGCTCCCTATTTCGTGATTCCTTATATCGACAAGGAGCTTCTCGATAGAATTGTACTCAAGGATAAGTTCTACGAGATCTGCGACGAGCTTAAAATCGATCATCCCAAGACATACGTTTACGAATGTGGAAAGGAAAATGATCTTAAGTTCGATTTCTCTTATCCGGTTATTGCTAAGTGTGCTAACTCCGCGCTTTATCACTATGCTAAGTTTGATGGCAAAAAGAAGGTATTCCGTTTTGAGAACGAGGACGATCTTAAAAAGATGCTTTCTAATCTTGAGAAATCGAGCTACGATTATAAGTTCTTAATTCAGGATTGCATTCCCGGTGACGATACGAATATGCGGGTTTTAACCTGCTACTGCGACAGAAACAGCAAGGTCAAGTTCGCGTCTCTCGGTCATGTGATTCTTGAGGACCATACCCCGTCAGCGATCGGAAACCCAGTTGTTATAATCAATGAGGTCGATGAGAAGATAGTTGCCGCCGCCACAAGGTTCCTCGAGCATATCGGATATACCGGCTTTGCTAACTTTGATATTAAATATGACGAAAGAGACGGAAGCTATAATTTCTTTGAAATAAACGTCCGTCTCGGAAGAAGTAACTTCTACGTTACGGGAAGCGGCTTCAACGCTGTAAAATGGATCGTAGATGACCTCATTTACGAAAAGGAGCTTGAATACACCGTCGCAAATAATACCGACCATCTCTTCACGGTTGTTCCTATGGGAATCATAAAGAGATATACAAAAAAACATCCGGAGCTGAAAAAGAAGGCAAAGAAGCTCTTTTGGTCGGGCAAGTGCAGTTATCCTCTGTACTACAAGCCCGACATGAACCTCAAGAGAGCATATTACGTTCTCGGCGCATACTTCAATCAATACAGAAAGTACCGCAGAATGGAAAAGACATCCGTTCCGGTCTACGGAAAGTTAGAAAAATAACATGAAAACAAAGATTCTCGGCATACTTGGCGGAGTAGGTCCGCTCGCTTCGGTTCGATTTGCGGAGATGGTCATAAATATGACCGATTCCGAAAATGACCAGGGACATATTCCGATCTTTATGTTCAACGACAACACCATACCCGACAGAACCTCGTATATACTCGGGAAAAGCGACGTTGATCCCGTCCCGAAAATGACCGAAGACATAAGCAAGCTTGCACAGTTCGGATGTGATTACATTGTAATTACCTGTAACACTGCCCACTATTTTTTCGATAAGCTTCAGGCGTCTACCGACGTCACAATCGTAAACATGATTGAAGAAGCGGTCAATGCTGCAATCGAAAAAAAACCGCAGCTAAAAAAGATCGGTGTACTTGCAACAGACGGAACTGTCGAAAGCGGTGTTTATGCAAAGGTAATCGAAGACCGTGGACTTACCTGCGTCACACCCACGCGCGACAGTCAAAAGATAATAATGGACATTATCTACCGTCAGGTCAAAGCAGGAAAAGACGTAGATGTCCTGTCCTTTCTTAAGGTAATTGACGAGTTGCGTCACGAGGGATGCGACGTAATTATTCTCGGATGCACAGAATTATCGGTCATTAATTCGGATAACAATCTTACGTTACATAGCGGCGATATCGTCGATGCAATGGAAGCGCTTGCAACTAAGTGCATCGCTCTCTGCAATAAAGCAGCAAAATAGCAAAACAGCCCGCACCTGCGGGCTGTTTTTATCAATTGAATACTGTTTCTATTACACGCTGACTGCCCGAAGGTGAGTATTGCCATGAATCTATATGCGAAACCTCCTCGCCAAAGGGCCTTATTTCCCGTACAGGCATCTTTTCTCCCTTGTACGCATCAATTATCACAAGCTTCAGCTTCATCCGTTCCGGTATAATATTCTTTATGTAAACGGCAGTTGTCTGCCCTACCGATATGTCCGATCTGAACTCAGCAAGTCCGGCGAGGTTGGGCGTAAGCTCTACGAAGATTCCGTAATTCTCGATGCTTCGAACAATCCCGGCAACTGTCTGACCGACTGAAAACATTGATGCGTTTTCTTCCCACGTCCCAAGAAGCTCTTTATGAGTAACGTATATTCTCTCTCCGTCGTTACTTTTGATAGCAACCTTAATTCTATCGCCTACTGAAAAACGGTCAGAGGGATGGCTGATCCTTGAAACGGATATACAATCAATTGATAACAGAGAGATAATTCCGCATCCGATATCAACAAACGCGCCGAAATTTTCAAGGTGAGTTATTTTCGCATCAATAATATCTCCGGGAAGACAATCGTCAAGAAAATTCTGATAGCACTCTCTTTGTGCCTCTCTGCGTGATAAACGAGCTGTCTTTACGCCATTCTGATAGAAGAAACCCATGACCTTAAAGCATACCGCCTTCCCCACGCGAGTTATAACGGCAATGTCACGCACCTCGGCTCCTAATCTGTCATATTCAACGTCACACCGATCTATAACTCCAACCATACACCCAAGGTCAACCGTTAAAGTGTAATTCGAATCACAGCGTATAGCCATCGCTTCGAGTATTACACCCTCATTCATCGCACGGATCAGTCCGTTTTCGCTTGAAAGATATTCTCTGTTCTCCGATAGCGAGAGTACCGCACCTTCGGGCTTGTATTTACATAAATGCATAATTAAACCTCCGCCGAACCTTTCGTCCGCTTTTTTGATAAGCGTTACTACTATATTCGGCGGAGGCCAATTATATGCTATTTATTTAAGGGAAATATGAACGGGCAGACCGTTTTTATATTCGGGATAGCTCTCACCCTCGATAAGAGGAAGAAGGTACTTAACACCCTCATCGGTGATACCGTTTCCGCGCTCGTTAATGAAGCTGTCGGGGACGGTTCTTACCATGTTCGCTATCTTGTCAATATCTTCGTATCCCGGAACGCAGGTATACGGCTCATTGCTTGTACGAACGAAGGTCATCATCTTGCCGCTGACGCCGTTTACAGCGTTCTCAACTGCAGCCTTACCTACAGCAACCGATTCAGTAATATCGGTAAGAGAAGCAATATGCGACGCACATCTCTGAAGAATGTTAAGCTCAACTGAGCGAACCTTACATCCGATCTCTTCCTTAACTGCAAGCTCAAGAGCTTTACCGGTACCGGAAAGATACTTATGTCCGAACGCATCGGCAACGCCGCTCTGAGTTCCCTCGCCAACGTATCTGCCGTCAGAGAGGCGAATGCCCTCAGAAACACAAACAACTACGTTCGGATGCTTTTCAAGACAGGCACGGATGTCAGCGAAAAACTCGTCGTAATTAAACACTCTTTCGGGAAGATAAACGAGGTCAGGCTCAAATCCCGTTGCTCTCGTAAGCGCAGCGGCAGCGGTAAGCCAGCCCGCATCACGTCCCATTATTTCGATAATGGTAACTGCTTTGACGGTATAAACGGCACAGTCGCGGAGCATTTCGGAAACCGATGCCGCGATATATTTAGCCGCAGAGCCGTAGCCGGGAGTATGGTCTGTACCCATTACATCGTTGTCGATCGTTTTGGGCACACCCATTATACGCATTTCATAATCGACGGTCTTGGAATACGCAGAGAGCTTTGCAACGGTATCCATAGAATCGTTTCCGCCGATATAGAAGAAGTAGCGGATATTGTGCTTCTTGAAGAAGTCAAAAACCTTTTCATATACCGCCTTGTCACTGTCCGACATGTTTGTAAGAGCAGGAAGCTTCTTGCGGCATGAGCCGAGTGCTGCGGCAGGAGTCTTTTCGAGAGTTACAAGCTTACTTTCGTCATTAAACATCTCGGTAAGATTGCAGAAGCTGTCATTCAGGATGCCCTCGATACCGTGATACATACCGAATATCGTTTTGATATTCTCATTTTCCAGCGCACCGCGAATAACACCGCTGAGCGTCGCGTTAATTGCTGCAGTAGGCCCTCCTGACTGACCGACGATAGCATTTCCCTTCAATACCATAGAAACCTCCAAAGTTCATTAAAGTAAAAAGCGCAGGCAAACCTGCGCTTTTTGGTGACCCGTAGGGGAATCGAACCCCTGTTTCCGCCGTGAGAGGGCGGCGTCTTAGCCTCTTGACCAACAGGCCTCATTGGCACGGTTAGAATTATATCACATTTCTTATCTATTTGCAAGGGATTTTGAAAATTTATTTATGAACTTTTTGTAAATTGAAAGAATCTTGCAGAAATAAGAAAAAAGTTGCAATTTGCGACAAAATATGATATAATGATTGAGTTAAAATATTTTACGGAGAAATACAATGAAAAATTCACTCATAGTTCTCTTTTTCATTTGCGCCGGAATAGTTACCGGATCGCTTGTAGCAAATCTGACTTCAAGCCTCAAAGCACTTTCATGGCTTTCATACGGACTGAATTTTGGCCTTACCGAGCCGTTTGTCCTCGATTTGAGCGTGCTTAAGCTTTCGCTCGGTATGGCTTTCAATCTGAATATCTCCGTCATCATATTCGTTTCAATTGCAGTTGTTATAGCATATCAGATAACGGGTAGACACGGTAAAAGAAGATGATAAATAATATTATTCTCGCATCGAAATCGCCTCGGCGTCACGAGCTTCTTTCAATGCTCGGATTTCAAATTAAAACGGTAATTTCCGACGTTGACGAAGATGCGATCAAAGCCGATACTCCTGCCCTTCTCGCTTCTAAGCTTGCTCACACTAAGGCACAAGCGGTTTCGAACGAAATAGGTAAAACCGATCTTCCGATAATTGCAGCCGACACTCTTGTCGAAGTAAACGGCCAGATACTCGGTAAGCCAAAGGACGAAGATGATGCAAGACGAATGCTCAAAATGCTTTCGGGCAGCGTTCACTACGTCCATACGGGAATTTCCGTCATTTATGCAAATAAAGAGATAAACCTGACAGACACTGCAAAGGTGTTTTTCAGAGATATCGACAGTGACGAGCTTGACGATTATATTTTATCGCGCGAGCCGTTTGATAAGGCAGGCGCCTACGGGATCCAAGGCAAAGCCGGAGCATTTGTCGAAAGGATTGAGGGTGACTTCTTCTCGATTATGGGTCTGCCCATCTGCGCCGTAACAAAGGCACTTAAAGACTTAACAAAGGACGATAATATATGAGTTCAAGACAGGATAAAATCAGAAACTTCTCTATAATCGCCCATATTGACCATGGCAAAAGCACTCTTGCAGACCGACTTCTCGAGCATACGAGAACGGTGTCAACTCGCGAGATGGAGTCACAGCTACTTGACAATATGGACCTCGAAAGAGAGCGCGGAATTACGATAAAAGCCCGCGCAGTCAACCTTGCTTATGAGGCAAAGGACGGCGAGACCTATAATCTCAACCTGATTGATACCCCCGGTCACGTTGACTTTAACTACGAGGTCTCACGCTCGCTGAACGCATGTGAGGGTGCGCTTCTCGTGGTTGATGCAACTCAGGGTATCGAGGCACAAACGCTTGCGAACGCATATCTCGCGGTTGAAAGCGACCTTGAAATAATCCCCGTAATAAATAAGATCGACCTTCCGTCTGCCGATATTGAGGGCACAAGAAACGAAATCGAGGACGTGATCGGCATTCCCGCAGAGGACTGTCCTGCCGTTTCCGCAAAAACAGGTCTTAACATCGAAGACGTTCTTGAAGCGGTTGTTTCGGGAATACCCGCACCAAAGGGAGACGAAAACGGCAAGCTTAAAGCGCTTATATTCGACTCGTATTACGACCCCTACCTCGGCGTTGTTGTTCTTGTCAGAATAATTGACGGTACGCTGACGGTCGGTGACAGAGTAACGATGATGAGCACAGGCTCGGTATTTGAAACGATCGAGGTCGGCACACTTGCACCGTTTGGACTCCGTCCGGGCAAGATACTCTCGGCAGGTGACGTCGGATACTTTACTGCAAGCATTAAGACGGTATCGGAAACCCGTGTCGGTGATACGGTAACGAGCGCAGACGACCCGACAGATATCCCCTGTCCCGGCTTCCGTCAGGCGCTTCCGATGGTATTCTCGGGAATTTACCCCGCAGACGGCGCAAAGTATAACGATCTGCGCGATGCTCTTGAAAAGCTCCGGCTTAACGATGCCGCGCTTGCGTTCGAGCCCGAAACGTCTATCGCACTCGGCTTCGGCTTCCGTTGCGGCTTCCTCGGTCTGTTACACATGGAAATAATTCAAGAACGCCTTGAAAGAGAGTATAACCTTGACATCATAACGACCGCGCCCAGCGTTATTTATGAAATAAAGAAACGCAACGGCGAGCTGATACGTATCGACAATCCGTCAAACTACCCCGCACCTGACGAGATAGAGACCGCATACGAGCCGATGGTGAAGGCAAGCATTATCACGCCTGCTGAATACGTTGGAAACATAATGGATCTCTGTCAGGACAGACGAGGTAATTTCATAGATATGAAGTATCTCGATGCTAACCGTACCGAGCTTCATTACGATCTTCCGCTTAACGAGATCGTCTATGACTTCTTTGATGCTTTAAAGAGCAGAAGCCGCGGATATGCCTCTCTTGATTACGAGCTTAACGGCTACGTACCGAGCAAGCTCGTCAAGCTTGATATTCTCCTTAACGGAGATATCGTCGATGCACTTTCCTTTATCGTTCATGAAGAAAAGGCATACGGAAGAGCACGCAAGATCGCTGAAAAGCTCAAGGAAAATATTCCGCGTCAGCTCTTTGAGGTACCGATCCAGGCTGCTATCGGAGGCAAGATAATCGCCCGCGAGACTGTTAAAGCACTTCGTAAGGACGTGCTTGCAAAGTGCTACGGCGGTGATATCACAAGAAAGAAAAAGCTTCTTGAAAAACAGAAGGAAGGTAAAAAGAAAATGCGTCAGCTCGGATCTGTCGAGGTATCGCCCGAGGCGTTCATGGCAGTGCTCAAGCTTGACGATGAATAATAACACATAATTTTAGAAAGGATAAACAACTATGAGAATCAAAATTCACCTTGACACAATGTCTGATATCAACGCATTCGTCGCCGCTATGACAAAGACCGGCGCAAACGTATTCCTTACCGATAAGGACAGAAACTTTATCGTAAGCGCAAAGAGTATGCTCGGAGCAGTTTACTCAATGGAATGGGAAGAGGTTTGGTGCGAAAGCGACGAGGACATCTACCACGTTGTCAGCAAATTCGCAGCAGACGAATAAGGCTCAAAAAGTCAGTCAACAGCCGTTGGCTGATTTTTTTGGCGTTATTTTTGTAAACTTTTTGTTAAGTTTTTCGAATGAACAGTACTATCACAAGGCTCAGAGTGGAAAACACAGAGATTTTTTTGCTATTTTCAAATAAAATGTTTGCATTTATACTTACAGTGTGATATAATATAGTGAATTATTATTCTAAGGTAAGTATTCGGTGAACCTATGGCTATTGACATTCTGACAATGACATACAACGAGATCCTTAATATCGTTACGAATCTCGGATTTCCTGCGTTCCGTGCAAAGCAACTTTATCAGTGGCTTAATAAGGGTGCATCCCTTGACGAGATGAACAATCTGCCCAAGGCGTTTAAGGAATCACTTAAAGATAACGGTTACTGCGTTGATCTGCCGAAAATCGAAAGGAAGCTCGTATCCGAGATAGACGGAACGGTCAAGCTTCTCTATTCCCTTTCCGACGGGCAGTACATTGAAAGTGTTGTCATGAAATACGAGCATGGGAATACAATATGCGTATCCTGTCAGGCGGGATGCCGTATGGGCTGTAAATTCTGCGCGTCAACGCTGAGAGGTCTTTCCCGAAATCTTTCGCCGTCCGAAATTATCGGTCAGATCTTTATGGCGCAGAAGTCTATCGGCGAGCGGATCTCGAACATCGTTATGATGGGCATCGGGGAGCCGCTTGACAACTATGATAACGTGATAAAATTCCTTCACACGGTAAACCGAGAGGAAGGACTAAATATTGGATACAGGCACATTTCCCTCTCGACCTGCGGAGTTGTAGACGGCATAAAGAAGCTTGAAAAGGAAATGCTTCCGATAACTCTATCAATATCGCTTCACAATATTGATACCGAGCAAAGAAAGTCGATCATGCCGATCACAAATAAATGGAGCGTCGAGGAGCTGCTCTCAGCCTGCGCTGAATATTTCAAGGCAACCGGCAGAAGGATCTCGTTTGAGTATACGCTGATCGCAAACGAGAATGACAGTGTAACTCAGGCAGAGGAGCTTGCAAAGGGACTTAAAAAATTCTTACCCGGCATGCCGATACACGTTAATCTAATTCCCCTAAATGACGTAAGCGAGCGATCCTACAAAAAGAGCTCGCAAAAGAACGTCGAGGCGTTCAAAAACCGGCTGAACGGACTCGGGATCAATGCGACGGTGCGCCGCCGCCTCGGTCCGGACATTAACGCATCCTGCGGACAGCTTAGGTTGAATGCACAGGAACAATAACGATTAGATAGAATTGCATTTTCAATTAGGAACATACTATTTACGAGGTACATCATGTTTATCTGCGGAAAAAGCGACGTCGGAAAGCGTCGCGTCAACAATCAGGACTGCTTCAACATAACGGCTCTGAATGACGGTGCATTTCTCTGTACTGTCTGCGACGGAATGGGTGGAGCAAACGGCGGTAATATTGCAAGCGAAATCGCTTGCCGCGTATATACCGACTTTGTAAAGGAAGGCTTTTCACTTTACGGAGAAAATGACGCCGAGCTTATGAAGGCGGCGGTTACACACGCAAACACCGCAGTATATGAAGCCGCTCAAGCAGATCCCGCGCTTAAGGGAATGGGAACGACACTCGTTTCGGCTCTCATAAGAGAAAACGGAAAGGCG
Source organism: Eubacteriales bacterium (assembly GCA_045591885.1). GTDB lineage: Bacteria > Bacillota > Clostridia > Oscillospirales > CAG-272 > Colimorpha_A. The sequence goes on from JAZNTT010000054.1 coordinate 35,900, forward strand.
ACGGTTATCAATGTTGGAGACAGCCGTCTTTATTCGGTAAGCGGCAGACAGATACGACAGATAACCCGCGATCACTCATACGTACAGTACCTCGTCGATATGGGTCAGATTACCGTAAACGATGCAAAGAGCGCATCGATTCGAAATATAATAATCCGCTCGATCGGAAATGAAGCGAAAACGAATCCCGACGTGTTCCACCTCGATCACGAAACGGACGGATATCTCCTCCTCTGCACCGACGGTCTTACCAACTGCGTTCCCAATGACGTTATCGCAGAAAACGTCAAGGCGGAAAGTGAGACAGACCTTGAAAAATGTGCAGGTAGACTCATTGACCTCGCAAACGAGGGCGGAGGAAACGACAACATAACGGTTCTTCTCGTAAAGCTTTAATCTGAAAAATTAAGACAAAGGAATTTCTTAATGGATACAGCTAACAGATACGTCGGCAAGATACTTGACCGAAGATATGAGATAAAAAGAATAATCGGCATCGGCGGTATGGCGGTAGTTTTTGAAGCTAACGATATCGTTATGAACCGAATGGTCGCCGTAAAAATGCTTAAAGAGGACCTGTCCGACGATGCTGAGGCGGTAAAGCGATTCATAAACGAATCAAAGGCGGTTTCAATGCTTTCGCACCCGAATATCGTTAAAATATTCGACGTCTCTGTTAAGGCGCGCCTGAAGTATATCGTAATGGAGCGCGTAGAGGGAATCACGCTTAAAAGCTATATGCAGAAAAAAGGCGCGCTTTCCCGCGAGGAGGTAATAAGCTACTCCGAGCAGGTTCTTCGCGCCCTTGAGCATGCTCATTCAAAGGGCATCGTTCACCGTGATATAAAGCCGCAAAATATTATGCTCCTCAAAAACGGACGAGTTAAGGTTACTGACTTTGGAATCGCCGTTCTTCCCTCCGGTGACAGAAACCCCGACGGTAAAGCGATCGGTACTGTCTATTATATCAGCCCCGAGCAGGCAAGCGGCAAAGAGACCGATACGCGAAGCGACCTTTATTCTCTCGGAATTTTGATGTATGAGATGGCAACGGGAACGCTTCCCTTCAATGCCGATACTCCCGTTTCGGTCGCCCTCATGCAGGTTCGAGAGCAACCGAAGCCCCCGTCCGAGATACGCCAGGACATCCCAAGAGGACTCGAACAGATAATCCTCGGTGCAATGGAGAAAAGTCCCGAAAGACGCTTCCAGACGGCAACTCAGATGCTGAAATATGTCGAGAAAATACACCTGAACCCTGAATATGTTTTTAAGACGAGAGGCGCGAACACTCAGGAGAGCGCCGCCCTTTACGCAGCGAACGATATGAAAAAACAGCATAATAAAAAGAAATCAGTAAAGCGACGCAAGGAAAGCTCATCAATGTTTCCGATCATTCTCGGCGTTGCGGTTGCGTTCGCATTGGTGCTCATTACGGGAGCGGTCACTGTTCTCGACATGGTGCTCAAGAGCGAAAATGCAAACGCGTCGGAGCAGATCAAAGTTCCGAGCGTAATCGGTGAGATGTATTCCAAACAGACAATAGGCAATATTCTTGACCCGTCTATTTACAAGATCGAGCTTAAATACAAATCAGATGACACTCCCGCGGGAACAATTATTGCTCAGGATCCGGCACCTAACTCCTCTCGCAAAGTAATCAAAAATGCACAGTACTGCACCGTAAAAATCACCATCAGTCTCGGTGCAAATCTCGTGTCGGTGCCTGACCTTATTAACTATCACTATAAATCTGCCGAGCTTATTGCAAAAGATCAACAGAAGTTTGATTTTAAGGTTAAGTTCGTTGAAATAACCAACGAAGCATTCAAGTACGGCTTGGTCGTTAAAACAGAACCGGCGGCAGGTGAACTGGTTGAATACGGTTCAACGATAACGATATATTACAGCGTAGGCCCGGAATACGAATACGTCAAGGTTGATGATTATTCAGGAAAAACCCCCGCCCAAGCAAACACTTTGATCAGCGGCGACCTGAGAATCGACGAAAACACCGCCTACGAATACAGCGACACAGTACCGGAAGGACGTATCGTTGCACAGAGTCTTGCCCCGGGAATGCACCTGAAGGACTCGCTGATTAAATTTACAATTAGTCTCGGAAAACCTCCGCAGACCGACAACCCAACAGAGGATTAAACATCCGAAACGCAACACAGGACCAACGGAGAAAACTATTATGAATAATATTACTGACTGCTTCGGTACGATGGTATTTGACGACACCGCTATGCGTAAGAAGCTCCCAAAGGAGACTTACGATGCGATGCGTCGCACAATTAAAGACGGAAAACGCCTCGACATAGAGCTTGCAAACGTAGTCGCCGCGGCGATGAAGGATTGGGCTATTGAAAAGGGCGCAACGCACTATACTCATTGGTTCCAGCCGATGACGGGAATCACAGCCGAAAAGCACGATAGCTTTATAAGCCCGACAAAAGACGGAAAAGTCATTATGGAGTTTTCCGGCAAGGAGCTTGTAAAGGGAGAAACAGACGCTTCTTCCTTCCCCTCGGGCGGACTTCGCGCCACCTTTGAAGCACGCGGATACACCGCTTGGGACCCCTCGTCATACGCATTTATAAAGGACAGAACGCTCTGCATCCCGACAGCTTTCTGCTCATACGGCGGCGAGGCACTTGATAAAAAAACTCCCCTGCTCCGCTCAATGGAGAAGATCAATAAGCAGGCGCTTCGCGTTCTGAAGCTCTTCGGAAACGAAAACGTAACGTCTGTTAAAACAACGGTCGGCGTTGAGCAGGAATACTTCCTCATCACCAAAGAGGTATACGAAAAGCGTAAGGACCTTTTCTACACGGGCAGAACCTTGTTCGGTGCAAAGCCACCGAAGGGTCAGGAGCTTGACGACCACTATTTCGGCTCGATCAAGGATAGGGTCTCGGAGTTCATGCACGACGTTGACATCGAGCTTTGGAAACTCGGAGTTCTCGCAAAAACAGAGCACAACGAGGCAGCTCCCGCGCAGCATGAGCTTGCCCCGATATTCACAACTGCTAATATCGCATCTGACCACAATCAGCTCACGATGGAAATGCTTCAGACCGTTGCTAAGAGACACGGACTTGTATGTCTGCTTCACGAAAAGCCCTTTGCAGGAGTAAACGGAAGCGGTAAGCACAATAACTGGTCGATTTCTACCGACACGGGAATTAACC
>JAZNTT010000055.1:0-19843 GCA_045591885.1 Eubacteriales bacterium
AAAGTCGGAATAAAACTTGAATAATACAAATTGTTATGATAAAATGGGTTTGGGCATAGCCCAATAAAGCATTTGTACTTACAAATGCGATGCTGGTTCTTCTTTCGAATCAGTTCGATAAATAAGAATTTGTAGTGGTAAAACCATTATGGTACATAAAGGAACAAAAGAGATAGAAACAGAACGATTGATACTTCGACAATTTAACAAAGATGATGCAGAAGCTATGTTCAAAAACTGGGAAAGTGATTCAAAAGTTACAGAGTTTTTGCGTTGGCCAACTGCAATAGATATTAGTGAAGCAGAACAGGTTCTTAATGAATGGGTTCAAGGATATGAGAATCTTGATTTTTATCAGTGGGCAATCGTCTTAAAAGAAATTGGAGAGCCTATCGGTTCTATTAGTGTTGTAGAGAAAAATGAAAACCTTGATATTGTTCACATAGGATATTGTATAGGTAGCAAGTGGTGGCACCAAGGATTTACAACAGAGGCATTCAAAGCAATTATTCCTTTTTTCTTTGAAGAGGTAGGTGTAAACAGAATTGAATCGCAACATGACCCGAACAATCCAAATTCAGGAATGGTAATGCAAAAATGTGGATTGAGGTACGAGGGGACTCTTCGCCAAGCTGATTGGAGTAACAAGGGTGTTGTAGATGCTTGTATGTATAGCTTATTGAAATCGGAATGGAAGCATGAACGATAAATTCCAATTTGTTGAACAGAAAAACACCGACGGATTATTAAAATCTGTCGGTGTTTTTTCTTCCTTATGAGAAGAAGCCCTTTTCCGTCCTTTTGTTTTTTTAAAGAGGAGAGCCGTCCTTTGCACGGCGAATCTTCTTGGTGGTGGTGATAACAAACGGGGTTTCGCGGATAATAACCTTGGTAACCTGCTTGTATGCGGGAAGGTTCTTGAGCGCTTCGAACACGTCGCGCTTCAATTTTGCCTGAAGCTCCTCGATGTTCGCGTCCTTTACAACTTCGGGATCGAGTGCACACTGAACCGCAAGAGCGGATTCGTTACCGTCTTCATCGCGGTGAGCGTAAACAACGTTTTGCAAAACGTAGGGGATACCGCCGATGTAATCCTCCAATTCCTCGGGGTAAATGTTCTTACCGTTGCCGAGAATGATAATGTTTTTCTTTCTGCCGGTGATTATGATCTGCTTTTTATCGGTTATCTTACCGAAGTCGCCGGTACGGAAATATCCGTCCTCGGTCATCACTCTTTTCGTCTCCTCGGGGTTCTTGTAGTAACCGAGCATAACGTTCGGCCCCTTGACGAGAAGCTCGCCGACCCCCTCCTCGTTCACGTCGTCAAGCTTGACCGAAACGCCCGAGACGGGATAACCGATATCGTCGGGACAGGTATAGAAATCATTATGCATAAGTGAAATGGGCGCGGTCTCGGTAAGCCCGTAGCCGATCATAAGCTTGATGCCGAAGCGCTCGTAATCGCGGAACACCTCGGGCGCTAAAAGTGCGGCACCGCATACCATAAGTCGCATTCTGCCGCCGAAGGTCTCGCTTATGATACCGAATATCTTCTTACCCGCTTTATTACCCGTCATGTCTGACGCCGCCTTCTGAAGCGAGAATATAAGCTTGCCGCCCTTGATCTTCTTATACTTCTTGAGAATCGCATTGCGGAAGGTTTCGAGAATAAGCGGAACGCCCGCCATAACGGTCGGGCGGTAAAGCTTAAGCTCCGCCTGCAGACGCTTGAGAGAGCTATTGTACGCGATCGCGCTTCCCGAATACATTACGAGCAGACAACCAACCGTCGTTTCGTAGGTATGATGAAGCGGTGCAACCGAAAGTATCACGTCAGAAGGATATATTTTCACACGGCGAAGCGCGTGCGTCAGGTCAAAGCAGATATTATACTGCGAGAGCATAACGCCCTTTGCAACTCCCGTCGTACCCGACGTGTAAAGAAGCGAGCCGAGCGCGTGTGGATTTATCTTGTGGTCGCGATAAGAGGTGTCACCGTTTTCGATAAGCGCCTTGCCCTCCTCAACGTAACAGTTGATGCCGTCCATATTAAGCTTCATGATATCATCGGAAATAAGCGCTATTTTATCCTCCTGCTCGGGAGAATATATTACCGCATCCGCTTCCGCATCCTTTATCAGCTCCGAGATCTCCTCGCCGCGAAGATCCTTGTCTATCGGAACGATAACGCCGACGCCGCAAGTAACTGCAAGATATGAAATTACCCAGTTATACGAGTTTTTGCCCGTAACTGCGATCTTGCACCCCTCGGGAAGCTTGCTGCGGAGATAAGTCGCAAACGCCTTAACACGCGCAAGCACCTCACCGTAGGTTATCTCTTTTACTTCTCCGTCCTCGCTGTACAGAAACGCGGGACGCTCGCCGTAAAGCGATGCCGAGCGTTCGATAAGCTCTCTTATCGTTGTTACTTCTTCGGTTTCATATACGAAATTCGTATTGTGTTTAGCCATAGATTTCTCCTCAATACATGGGTCAAAAGGTTATCAATGTAAACATTATAGCATAAAAAGCCAATTGAGTCAACGATGTTCACCTGAAATTCAGATTTCTCCCGTTGAACGTAAAATAACCGAGAGGAATCCTCTCGGTTATTTTACTCTGCTATTTCATTTTTTATGCTCTCAATAGCTTCAACGGCGAGGCGGTCGCAACGCTCGTTATAAGGATGTCCCGCGTGACCCTTTACCCAAACGTAGGTCACGTCATGACGTTCGTTAAGAGCCAGAAGCTGCTCCCAAAGATCGGTGTTCTGCGCCTTTTTCTTGTCGGGCTTGAACCAGTTATTACTCTTCCACTTCTTCGCCCAGCCAAGGTTGATCCCGTCAACGAGGTATTTCGAATCCGATGTCAGAAGAACTCGGCACGGCTCCTTAAGAAGCTCAAGCGCCTTTATCGCGCCGAGAAGCTCCATGCGGTTGTTCGTTGTCTCGGCAAAGCCCTCGGACAGCTCGCGCTCGTATTCGTGATAAACAAGTATCGCTCCGTAACCGCCGGGGCCGGGATTTCCGCTGCAAGCTCCGTCGGTATAGATATTGACTGTTTTCATTTATACCTCTTATTTTCCAAGCTCGATGTTTCTTTTATAGGACGCCTCGACCGCGTTTCCGAACAAACGGTCAATTCCGCCGTTTTCAAGTGTCTTTACGCCTTCAATGGTACTTCCGCCGGGCGAGCAAACGGCACGGCAGAGCGCAGTCGGATCACCCTTCGTTTCGGCAAGCAATCTTGCTGTTCCTATAAGAGTATGCTCCGCCATTACAAGAGCATCCTCGTAGCTTAAACCGCATTTTTCGCCCCCGCGCGCAAGCGCTTCTATCACCTGGCAAACGAAGGCAGGGCCGCAACCCGAGACCGATGTTCCCGCGTCGATAAGCTTCTCGTCAAGGCGCATGAGAGTTCCTGCGTTTTTCATTATGTCGAGAAATCCGTTAAGGTCGCTTTCGCTTACTCCCTCCGTCGCGGTATATAGAACGACACCTTCTCCGACGGACACGGGCAGATTCGGCATTATTCTGACCGTCGGATAATTTCCGAAAAGCTCGCCAAGGCGCGACGTAGTAACCCCCGCCGCCATCGAGACGAGAACAAATCCGTCCTTTCTTTCGGCAAGCATCGGCTTAAGCTTGATTGCAAGCTCGGCAAGCATCTGAGGCTTTACGGCAAGAAATATGTACTTGCAGTCAAATGCGATCTCACTAAGGTCGCCCGTCATAGCTCCCGACTCGGAGCAGAACGCGTCAACCTTATCCTTATTTACGTCGTTAATTACTATATGAAATGCGGAAACACTCTTCATGACCGAGCGTGCGAGCGCAGAGCCCATATTTCCGCAACCGATAAATCCAATTCTCATATTAACTTCTCACTTGTCCGTTACCCGTAATGATATATTTATAAGTGTTCAGCTCGTTAAGTCCCATCGGGCCTCTTGCGTGAAGCCGCTGAGTCGAAATTCCCATCTCACAGCCAAGGCCGAACTGTCCGCCGTCGGTAAAGCGCGTTGACGCGTTAACGTACACCGCCGCAGAATCGACGACCGTCGTAAAATAAAGTGCATTTTTCTCGTTTTCGGTGATGATTCCGTCACTGTGCTTAGTCGAATGAAGTCCGATATGCTCCGCCGCTTCCCTAACACCGCTCACAACCTTGACCGCAAGAATATAATCAAGAAATTCCGTGTCAAAATCATTTTCAGAGGCAGGCACACCGTCAATTATCTTCGCCGCGTTTTCGTCGAGGCGAAGCTCGACGGGGGGCTTGCCTGCTGCCTCACGTCCGTCAACGAGAAGCGCTTTCAGACTCGGCAGAAATACAGGCGCAACGCTTTCGTGAACGAGGAGAACCTCCTCGGCGTTACAAACCGACGGGCGCTGAGTTTTCGCGTTTTCGATTATCGTGAGTGCCTTATCGAGGTCAGCATATTCGTCGACGTAAACGTGACAAATTCCCGTTCCCGTCTCAATGCAAGGCACCGTCGCATTTTCCGTGCAGGCACGGATAAGCCCCTTCCCGCCTCTCGGAATGAGCAGGTCAACGTAACCGACTGCCGTCATAAGCTCGTTTGCTCCGTCACGGCTGACGTCGGTCAATATATTTACAAAATCGGGATTCATTCCGATAGAATCAAGCCCCTTTTTCATCGCCTTGACGATGGCGGACGAGGTTCTGTACGCCTCCTTGCCGCCACGCAATACACAGACGTTTCCGCTTTTAAGGCAGAGTGCCGCGGCATCGGAGGTGACGTTCGGACGGCTCTCGTAAATAATCGCAACCACGCCCATCGGCACCGACGTTTTTTTCACCGAAAGCCCGTTTTCAAGCGTATGCTCGGAGATCGTGCGCCCTACGGGATCGGGTAGCGAAATAAGCGCAGTTACACCCTTTGCCATATCGCTCACTCGCTTATGATCGAGAGCAAGACGGTCGAGCATGACGTCGGAGATAACTCCCCTTGCCGCGCTCAGATCCAGCGCGTTTTCGCTAAGTATTTCAGATTCATTTTCAAGTATCGCCTGCGCCATTGCGTCAAGCGCTCTGTTCTTATCCTCGGTTGAGAGGAGAAGAAGCTCGTTTTTGGCGTTTTTCGCCTTAATAAGTATTGCTTTTGTAGTCATTTCTTCTTGCCTATAAATTTCGTTCCGACACTGCTTCCGTCGAAAATATCGTAAAGAATTTTCGGATCGGAGCCGTTTGCTATTATCATATCACAGCCTGCCTCCGTCGCAATACCCGCCGCCGAAAGCTTGGTTTTCATTCCGCCCGTACCGAGCGAGCTTCCCTTTCCGCCGCCGAGAGCGATTATCTTATCGGTTATCTCGTTCACAACGGGAATGAGCACAGCGTTTTCGTCCTTGTGAGGATCGGCGGTATACAATCCGTCGATGTCCGAAAGGAGAACGAGCAGATCGGCGTCGGCGCTTTCCGCAACGATAGCCGCAAGAGTGTCGTTATCACCGACGGCGATCTCCTCGGTCGCTATCGTGTCGTTCTCGTTTATAACGGGAAGAGCACCAAGCTCGATAAGTCGGTTAAGCGTGTTTTTGAAATTCTCGTGCCGTTCCTCATTTTTAACGTCCGACGCAGTCAGAAGTATCTGCGCTACAGTATGATTATACTCCGAGAAAAGGCGGTCGTAGGTATACATAAGTTCACACTGACCGACGGCTGCCGCCGCCTGCTTTGTCGGCATATCAGTCGGGCGCTTATCAAGCCCAAGCTTGCCGACGCCCATTCCGATCGCGCCCGAGGAAACAAGTATAATCTCGTTGCCCGCGTTTTTTAAATCCGAGAGGACCTTACACAGCTCCTCAACTCTTCTGATATTTAGTCGACCGCCCTCGTGGGCAACGGTCGAGGTTCCTACTTTAATTACAGTTTTCATTTTATTATTTCTTTCCGAATACATACGCGTAATAGTCGTTTTCTATTACGTAGAATGAATATTTTCTTTTTGCCGAGACGAGCTGGTTTACGCTCTTAACGTATTCAGATATCTCGTCTTCGGTCGCGGTAAAGCCCTCCGCAGGGGTGAATTTCTTTGATGACGTCTTGTAGCTGCCGTACCTTGTGATCCAGTTCCAAGAGCCAGCGCCCTCGTCAAAATTAATAATGACTATCGGCTCATCGCCGGAAAGAACGTCGGTTCCCGCCATTAGACGCGAATCATATTCAAGCCCAAACAGGTTCGACAGGGTCGGCAGAATGTCGATAGCTGAGCATGGGGTGTCGATATGGATCGGCTCCTCCATCGCGGAATTCCAGATTATAAACGCGTTTCTGTACAGCTCAAAGTTCCCGTTCATTCCGCTTTGCGGGATTCCGTAAAGCTCAGAAAGAGATGCGTTAGACAAGCCGTACGGATAATGGTCCGCGCCCATCGCAAATACGGTTCTGTCAAGTATTCCCGCATCGCGCAGATTGTTTACAAGCTCAGCAAGCATAAGCTCGACCTCGTATTGGCAGGCAAGATACGCCTTGACCTCTTCCGAATAATCAAGCCCGTACTGCTGGCAGTAGCTGTTGATAAACGCTCTGTGCTTCTTGCACATATTGTTTCCCGACCAGTTATAATTCGTATGACCGCTTATCGTCATATAATAAACGTGGAACGGCTCTTTGTCGATAAAATCGCTTACCGTCACCTTAGCGGTATCGTGGTCGGACGGCACCCAAGGGAATTTCATCTTGTTCCCGTCCTTGTCGGTAAAGGTCTCAATACCGGAATATCCCTTGACGTTATTTCTGTTGTAGCCGATCCATTCGTATCCGAGTGAAGGGTGCGATTTGTTGCGGTTATAGTAAGTGTACGTCCACGCGTGGTACGCCTTCGTCGTATATCCGAGCTTTTTAAACTGATTTCCGAGAGCGAAGGGCTGATAAGTATCACCGATGTAGTCCGTCATACACTTGGTGCTGTTATAGAAGTTGCCCGTCAGGTTTGCATATTCGCCCGTTGAAGTCGAGCCGCCCCACGTACCGTTATAGAAATTCTCGAAAACGAAGCCCTCGTTTGCCATCATGTAAAGAGTCGGCGTGAGGTTTGGATTTATAACGTGGTGCGAGAAGCCCTCAAGGGTGAGGAATATCAGATTATAGCCCTCAAACATTCCCGTATACTGATTTTTCTTCGACGGCGTAAGCGATGTGAAATATTTGTTAAGCTCACCGATCTTTCCGCCTGTTTTGGAAAAATCGAGATTCTCCATAATGTTATCACCGTAAACAATGGGCGGCTCGGGCGGCTCAGTGGTTCCACCGGGCCCCGTTTGGTCAGGGTTCGTCGTATCTCCCTCGCTCTCGAACGGATTATGAATATCGTCCATTCCCGATTCGATAACTACCTTTTCCTCAAGCTCTCCGAAGAAATACGCCTGAAGCGCAAGACGTGTAGACGTTAGGATTCCAAGCTTGTTTGCGCTCTCTGTCGGATCGTGATACTTGTAATAATAAAGCGAGCCGTAGTCTCCGTTATCCTTCGCAACCGACACCGAGCCAAGAATAAATGACAGCGCCATCACCGCCGCGCAGAAATAATTGAGTATCGGCGGAATGCGCTTTAAGGGATAATTTAAAAGCACTCCGTTGAACACCGACATAAGAACGGTAGGAACACAAAGGAGAATAACGTAAAAGAAGTTCTTAGCGATGGTATCCCACATTACGGTAGAGAAATCGGTCATCGCCTCACCCGCCATCGAGGTGCTTTCAAGGCTGTAATATACTCTGAATATCTCAAAGTATATCATCTGCGAGCCGAGAATGAGCGCAAGCACCACCGTGAGGACGATAGCGGTTATCCGAAGTGCCGTTCGGTTTTTTATAAATGATAGGACAAACGAAATAAACGCACCGAACGAGAACGAAAAGAAGAAAATATTCGCAAGCTCGGTTTTTGTCGGAGCACCGATAGTACGCAGACGAACAACCATTTCAAGATAAAAAACGGCAATAGGGAAAAAGAGAAGCATCAAAATGAGGTTTCTCAAGTACTTCTTACTTGTCGCTCTGCCGTTTTTAACTATCGTTTCTTTCATGTTTTTGTTCCTATCGGTTATTCGTAAGCTTCGACTCGGTAAAGCAAAGTCTCAAGCAACTCACGCGCCGCCCCTCTTCTTACCTCGTCTCTATTTCCGCTTAGCTGTAATCTGTAAACAGACGTACCGTAGATGTCAGATATTCCGACGTAGACAACACCTGCCATATCGGAGGGTACTCCCTCTCCGCCGCTTGCGTAGCCCGTCGTTGATATTCCTATATCCGCCCCCGATACCCGACGCGCGCACTCTGCCATTTCATAACAGCACTGCTCGGATACCGCAGTATAGGTGTCAAGCGTTTCGGCATTTACGCCGAGAAGCGATCTCTTTATTTCATTCGTATACGACACGATCCCGCCGAGGACAACGCTTGACGCCCCCGACACGTCGGTCAGCATTTTTGAGATCAGTCCGCCCGTGCAGGACTCCGCCGTGAATATAGTCAAAGACTTGTCCCGAAGAGAGGTAACTACTCTTTCGGAAAGGATATATTCCGTCATTACTTGGTTCCGAACAGACGGTCACCCGCGTCACCGAGACCCGGGATAATATAGCAGTTTTCGTTAAGCTTTTCGTCAAGGGCGGCAACGAAGATATCAACGTCGGGATGATCCTCCTGAACCTTCTTTACTCCTTCGGGAGCAGCAACGAGGTTAAGAAGACGAATATCCTTTGCGCCTCTTTCCTTAAGCATCGTTATAGCGTCGGACGCGCTTCCGCCCGTTGCGAGCATAGGGTCGCAGAGGATAACGGTTCTTCTTCCAATGTCCTCGGGAAGCTTGCAGTAGTAAACGACGGGCTTGTGTGTTTCGTGGTCACGGTAAAGACCGATATGTCCGACCTTTGCGACAGGGAGAAGCTCAAGAAGTCCGTCAACCATTCCGAGTCCTGCGCGGAGTATCGGAACGACAGCGACCTTTTTACCCGCGATACGCTTTGCGGTCATCTTCTGAATAGGAGTTTCAATTTCCCAATCAACAAGCGGAAAATCTCTCGTTATTTCATATCCCATAAGCAGAGTTATCTCGTCGAGAAGCTCGCGGAATTCCTTAGCTCCGGTACGCTTGTCGCGCATTATGGTAAGCTTATGCTGAATAAGCGGATGATCGATTATACGGAGTATGCTCATGGTAGTTCTCCTTTTATTTATCTTTCTTGTAATTATACATCATTTTTCTTCAGTTTTCAACACTTTTATAATAACTTAATAAACTTTACTATATAAATTTACATAACAAATGCGCCGTATTGACAAATATACTCCGATTAGGTATAATACTACTATCAAAAACCAAGGAGGCAGCATGAAGGCATATAAACCGAAATTCACGAATAAATCGCTTTCGATACGCTATGCTCTTATGAGCCTGTGCCTATCCTCGGTCTGCCACTCGGTGATCTTCGAGCAGCTGTCGGACATAGTCAGCTATGACAGAAAGTCAATGCTCATTATCCTTTTCAACGTCATTTCCGTCGGCGCAATGGGACTGATCTCGGTCTTTGCCGACAAGGTTGAAAGCAAGCATACCGGCGTGCGCCTCTCGGTTCTGCTGACGGTGCTTGGATATTTTCTTCCGACACAGTTCGGAATTGATCTTAAGGTCGTCCTGCTCGGACTTGGAAGTGCGGTTTTCAATTCTTTTGCTTCCTCCTCGATCCTCTCGCGCTCAAACGGAAAAAGCCGCGATATTGCCCTGCTTATCGGCGCTCAGAGCATAGGCATTGCTCTTTCAAGCTTCGCGGGCTTCTTCGGTCACCTGCTTGCACCGCTTCTGATGATACTCGCGATTCCCTCGGATAAGTATAAGATGGACGTCGAATCACAAGAAAAAGCGACGGAGAGCTTGCCGTTCTCACCGCTTCCGCTTTTGCTTCTCCCCCTCTCTTATCTGCTCATTTCGTACGAGTTTTCATCGTTTATTTTCCCTTGGAATATATGGCACAAAACACAGCTTGAGCTTTTATTATTTATCGGCCTCGGACGTGCCGTCGGCGGCTTCATTTCCGATCGGCTCGGACGCGTTATCACCGTTGCCGCTTCCGCCTGCAGCGGAACGGCTCTGATATATTTCTGCGCCGACGACAAGCGTCTTTCCCTGCTCGGACTTTTCTTGCTTTCAATGCCGCTTGCGCCGATCCTTACGGCGTTCACGCGCCTGATGCCGAACAGACCCGCGTTCTCCTTCGCCATCATGTCTGCTTCTGCATATCTCGGTCAGGTCCTTTGGGGCTTCATAGGCTTCAAGGTTATTTCAATGCTCCTCATAAGTGCCGTAGTTATTGCGGTTGCGGTAGCAGCTGAATTGCCCTATTTACCGAGCGGCTCGGAAATGGAGGTTGATGCAAATGAAGATAATTAAAATCATACTGCCGTTCATATTGATCTTCGCCCTTGCACTTCCGACTTATGCAATGCACCTGCCCGAAAACAAGGTCATCGACCGCGAGTTGACGGTCGAGAAGGACGAAAACGTCGTAGATAACAGCATAAACGGTGTCGCTAAGGACAGATCGTCAAAAACCTTTATAATGTCCGCTCCCATCTACCTTGTCCGCGTGTTTATTCCGTTTTTGATGCTGTTTTCACTCGGCCCGCTTTATCTGCTTATCGAGCGGGAAATAAAAAAATATAAAACAAAAAGACTTTCGCGGTAGCGAAAGCCTTTTTTGCGTTAATCAAGAAAATCGCTTCTGTAAGTGAGATTAAACGCTTTTGCAGGGTCGCGCAGATCATCCGCGGAAGCGCTCCGATTACCCATGCGGCAATTCGGTTTATCGACGCATCGAAAAAATCAAGCGCCATCGCGATATCGTCCATTCTGCCGCTCGCAACGCCGGTCTTAAATCTCAGAAACTTTACATTCTTGATACACCCTATCTTTTATCCATTCCATCATCAAAAAATCCACCCTCAAAGGGTGGATTTTAATCAGCCTCTTTCTTTTTTCAGCTTGTAGTATCCGTTAAGACGCATAAGCAGATAAAGCGAAATAAGAAGCGTTCCGGCAGACAGAAGCACGTCAGCCGCGCTGCCGACCTTCACTATAACGAAAAGAATCATTACCGATGCAAAAGACGAGCAGGCGAGGATCGTCGCAAGCGATGCGGTCACCGTGAACATCAACTTTCCCGTTCCCTTTATATGCAGCTTAAGCTCGTACATCAAAGCAAGCATAACGGTAACGAGCGTTATTTGCAGAAGAATTCTGACAGGGTCATTTATCGCCGTTTCGGAATCAAAGTAAAGACGGACAAGACACGTCGCGTTCCATATCGGCGGGAAGAATGAAAGGACTGTCGTTTTGGTATCATTATTCTCGGTTCCGAGGAAGAAATAAAGTGCCGTAGGTGCCGAGACGAGAACAAGTATTATTGTAAATATTTTGAGCGGGCCTGTCGCATTCCACGATTCGACAAGGAAAAATACCGATGATGCCGCCATTGCAAAACCGCCGATTGACGATAAGACATCGGCAAGTCCGCTGTTCGACGTTTTCGCTCTCATTTTACCAAGCTTTCCAACGCATATAGCGATAGATATCATTGCAATCGATAGAATAAAGAGGGCAGCCACAGACGCAGACGCGATTTTACTTCCCAGCTTAAAAACCCGCATGGTCGGATCATATCCGAAAAGTATTGCTGCGGTCTCGAATATCATTCCAATAACCGACAGTATCACCGTAAAGGCTATGAGTCCCGGTCCAAGATTATTATTTATGTTTCTTTTAGCCATTAAAAAAACTAACCTTTCAATATTGCCCGATAGGGCTACCACAACATTATATACCATATTTGAAAAAAATGCAATAGAAAAGAGAAAATCCGACCGAAGTCGGATTCTATCTTGAAAAACACAGTTCTTCGGGACACCCGGAAAGAGGCAATTACTGCTGCTTCATAGCAGCGTAGCACTCGCTGCAGTATACGGGTCTGTCGTTCTTCGGCTCGAACGGAACTTTAGCTTCGCCGCCGCAGTTTGCACAAACAGCAGTGAAGAATTCCTTTCTTGCCTGACCGGCATTCTTTCGTGCATCACGGCAGGGCTTGCATCTCTGAGGCTCGTTCTGGAAGCCTCTCTCTGCATAGAACTCCTGCTCGCCTGCGGTGAAAACGAAATCGTTTCCGCAGTCTTTACACTTAAGAGTCTTGTCTTCGTACATTTTGCTACCTCGCTTTAATGTGGTAAATATTTTTGCCCTCGGACGGGGTGTCACCGCCATCTTTGCTTCAACATTCAAAAAATTATAACTAAAAATTCAAAATTGATACAACGCTTTACTTAAGCTATCAGGGCATATTAGGGTAGTATCTCTTGATTTTCGATTTCGCGCGGAAAAGCGCATTATCGACCGACTTCTCGGATACGTTAAGAAGCTCGGAAATTTCCTTATACGTCTTTCCGCCGATATAAAGCGAAAACACAAGCGCTTCCCTTTTGCTCATCACTCGTTCTGAAACAGAAATAAGCTCGGCAAAATCGAACATCCTATCTCCTATGCGTTTTCCCTCTTCCTTAGGATGAGCAACGGTCATAGGAGACGATTTTTTGTTTGCGCGGCGTATAAGACTAACCATTCTGTTCTTTATACATATCTTCGCATAAAGCCCAAAGGATACCTTGTCCTGGCTCATATCAAAAGTCATAACGGCGCGATAAAAGGCAACCGTCGCCTCCTGGCGCAGGTCGTCCTTGTCTTGGATAATAGCATTCAGGCGCGATAGATATCTGTCGGTCATATTCTCAATTAAGGGCTTGTATTTTTCACAAAGCTCCGAAAACGCGCCTTCATCACCATTTTTTGCCGCTGTGATAATTTTGGAAAACAAAATACTCCTCCGACAATGGTTACACTAATTATACCACTAAACAACAGTTTGTCAATACACATTTCACAAAAGTTTCAATGTTTTTTTTAATTTTGTTAATAATAAACATAAAAAACCAAGATTTTTATGCCATAATAACGGAAATTTATGTTGAAATTAGACAAATTATGTCGTTTTGTGTTCATAAATAAAAAAGAAAAGGAGGAAACAACCTCCTTTTCTGCCGTTTATTCAATCAAATAGTTGACCTCGCCCGTCAAAACTGCCATAATTCCGCGGTAAACGACCTCGGGCTTATCGTAAAAATTACGCCTTATTCTTTCAAGCTGCGTGCTGCTTTCGACCGCAACCTTTACGTTAAGCAGTTCTTTGTCTTTTTCCGTAATTATGCAGTTTGCAATGAAGCGTCCGTTCGGCAACGGCTCGAAATCAAACTTGACCTTTGCTCCGCGCTCGCGGAACGACAGAAAACGCAAGGCGCTCTTTAAGCTTTTTTCTCTGATCGACGGGAGAATCCTGCTGTCGAGAGTTTCTGCAACCACCGCGCCCTGAGGCGTTATCTCATAAAGCTCTTCTCCTTCCACGCCAACGGGAAGCTCAAGCACGTTTCCCGTTTCAAGCAGCTCCGCAAAGCATTCGACAAAATCGAAATAGCCGACAAAGCCATCCTGCACAACAATGTCGTTTATACTGACGAAGTCGAGCGGATAGCTGATGTGGCGCAAAAGATGCAATATAAAAATTTTTATATCGTTTTTGTCACGAAGCTGGCTTTGCATTTCTTTTTCCTTGATTTTTGTATTTTTGGATAATTACGGGGAAACCCTACATAGGATTTCCCCGCTGTCCACTAATTTTACTGCTGTCCGACCTGATACTTGCTTGCGTTTTTAAGGGTAGCACCCGTAAAGTCCGGCATACCGAAATAGTTAACCTTAACTCCCTTGAGGTCTTTTCCCTTAAGGAATCCGCTCTGAAGCTCAACGAGAGGCATGATCGGCATATCGTTAAGAAGCATCTTTTCCGCCTTATGGAGAAGCTCCGCTCTCTTAGCTGCCTTCTTTTCAGCGTATGCCTGCTCTATAAGAGCATCGTACTCGGGATTTGCGTAACCGCTGATGTGAGGCTCAAGCTCATATTTGCCCGTAGTCATATCCATCGCGCCGCCCGCAAAGGGTACTGCAAAGGAAGCGAGGTTACCAAACGCATCCGTCGAGAACATTGTGTAATCGACGAGGATAATATCGAAGCTTCTGCTTTCGTAAGCATCGAGGTACTGATCGTCCATAAGAACGATTTCGTTAGGGCCGTCGTACGGAACGCTTCCGAGAGCATTGATGTTAACTGTAAATCCAAGTTCGTCCCAGGTCTTTTTGAGATAATCGGCAACCGCAAGATCCGCCTCATCGTCACGGACAACGAGATTGATCTCACCGAGCGTCTTGCCGTTCAGAAGCGACTTCGCCTCGGAAAGCTTTGCCTTGGAATCGAGAAGGACCTCTCCCTTATCGCGGAATGATGCCTTCTTTTTGCCGTTTGCGGTATTGAACACGCCCTCATCGATAAGTCCCTTGGCGGGCTTCGCAAACGTAAGAATCTGAGCGATCTTTTCTCTGTCTACCGCAAGCGAAAGAGCGCGTCTTACGTCAGCATCGGAGAAAAGCTCGGTCTTGGTATTGAATATGCATGAAAGAACCGACATGGTATCCTTAACGGTTACCTTCTTTGCCTTGAGAAGCTCCGCTCTCTTCTTGAGCGGAATCTCGCCGTCAAATACTATTTCGCCGTTCTCAAAGCGCTTGAGCACTGCAGCGTCGTCAAGAACCTTTGTTGTTGCAAAGGTAATATTGAGGCGGAAAGCCTTGACCTTACCGTGATAGTTTGCGTTTGCCTGAAGAGTCATCGACTCGCCGGGAGTATATGCGCGCACAGCGTAAGGTCCGTTCGACACCATAATGGTCGAGTTCGAGGACCAGTCGCTCGGCACACGTCCGACGTTGAACTCACGAAGCGGAACGAGCATCGGACTTGCAAGGTACTCATAGAACTGATTGTAGTCCGTCGGACCCTCGAATTCGATGCGGATAACTTTCGACGAAACGTCGGTAATTCCGAGGTCGTCAATAGTAGCGTCGCCGTCATGCACCTTTCTTGCATTCTTGATACAGAAGAGCATGTTTGCAGCTTCGCCTCTGAAGTCGGATTCAAGAATACGCTTCCAAGCGTAGATATAATCAGACGCCTGAACCGGAATACCGTCAGACCAACCGGTCTTTTTAAGAGTAATTTCTATTGCATAATAATTCTTGCTCGGATTGTCGAGCTTTTTGATGGACTTCGCCTGCGCCTTAACGACCTTGCCGTTAGAATCGTACTTGAAAAGTCCCTCGTAAAGAAGCGACATCACCTTCTGCGCGGTCTGATCGAGATTTCCGTATGCGGGGTCGAGGTTAGTTATCTCGCCCGAGATGTATACGGGAATGGTCGGTCCGCTTTTTTTGTTATCATCATCTTTAGCGCAACCCGCAAAAAGCGGAAGAAGTGCCAGAAGAGAGAGTATTACTGCAAGTATTTTTTTCATTTTTTGAGGTCCCCCCTGAGAGTATATGGACATAGCTATGGCATGCCTATTTTATTACCTATACATTATATCACTTTTATTTGTTTTAATCAACAACATTTTTACGCTATTTTTTTCAAAAAACAAGTTTTGGCTGTTTGTACAACGTCGCATTTGTTTTTTTGTGCATTTTGTCATGAATTGTTTTTGTTTTTCGCGGAATACTAACCTCAAAAAGCACTTACGGGAGAAAACAAAAATGAACCGTTTCCTGAAATATGTAAGAACCGACATGGCGCTCGAAGCATGCCCGAACGAGGAAAGCGGAGCTTATCGCGGTATATCGGCTCGCGAGTATGAAATAAGCGGTATTCCCGTTACTGAAATTTCCGTACTGAACGAAGAGGGCGCATCAATTCTTAACAAGCCAATAGGAAAGTATTTGACGTTCTCGGTCGGTAAAATATGGTTATGCGGTGATGAAACAGTAAGCGGCGCCGCAAATGCAATCGGTCAGGAAATAAAAACGCTTCTTTATTCATTCGGTGATATAAAGACTGTACTTGTAGTAGGACTTGGCAACAGAAATATGATATCGGACGCCATCGGCCCTCTCGCTATTAAGGGCGTAACTGCAAACCGACACATAAAGGAAAGCGATCCTTATCTTTTTCAAAAGCTCGGCTCGCTCTGCACCTGCGCGCTCTCTCCCGGAGTCAGCGCCGAAACGGGGCTTGAAGCGGCAGATATAGTCAAGGGCGCAGTTGCCGCCTCAGGCACTTCGGCGGTGATAGCGGTCGATGCGCTCGCATCAAAAAGCGTTGACCGTCTCGGTACGACTGTACAGATATCTAACACCGGTATCATGCCGGGCTCGGGCATCGGAAACCGCAGAAGTGCAATCGACTCTCAGACACTCGGAGTCCCCGTTATTTCAATAGGAGTTCCAACCGTTGTAGATTCATCAACACTTGTATTCAACGTACTGGAGCGCGCAGGCGTAACTGACATCTCACCCGTGCTCGAAAACGAGCTTGAAAACGGCAAAAGCTTCTTCGTGACATTAAAAGATGCCGACACCGTTATAAACGAGATGTCAAGGCTTCTTTCTCAGGCAATAAACGTCGCACTGACGGTATAAATAACACACCTCCTAAATATATTTATATAAAAAAGGAGGGCAGTCATGCAAAAAATCAATCTCTCGGCAGTGCTTGGTAAAAAGGCGGATTTCGGTGTCATTTTCGACCTCTGTGCAAAGGCAGTGATTTTGCTTCTTGCCGTATTTATAATGGTTTACAGCTCATTTGATCGGATTTTCGCATTCTCGGCCGACAAGAACGTACCGACGCGCGACGAGCTTGAAGCGGGAGCCGAGGAGCTTCCGCCAGCGTACCGCGATATTATATTCGAGCGTGAATATCCCCTCGGGCTTGGAATTTACGATACGATATTCGCAGATGAAAGCGTAAAGGTTCCAAAGGGCGAGCTTAAAATAAGTGCCACAGACCTCAGCAAAAACCCGATGCCGAATCAAATTTACTTCAAAAACAAGACCGCATACGATATAAACATTTCAAAATTTCTGACCGCATACGGCGCATCAATTGAGGCATCAAAAAACGAATACGATATGTCGAAGCCGCTCGTCCTGATATACCACACCCACGGAACGGAGGGCTATGCCGAGGAGGGCAAGGCTTCGTATTCCGCCTCTAAGCTTCCCCGCTCCACCGACATAACGAAAAACGTAGTCGCAGTCGGTGAATACCTCACGGAAATATTGAACGCAAACGGGATCCCGACCGTCCACGACAAAACAATGCACGACAACGGATCATACAATACTGCCTATACCAATTCCGCAAAAAGCGTCAAGGAATACCTGAAAAAATACCCCTCGATAAAATACACCTTTGACATACACCGTGACGCACTCGTAGGTGACACCGTGGTCTACAAAACCCTTACATACGACGAAAGCACGCCGACAGCACAGCTGATGTTCGTCGTCGGCACCGATGAAGCGGGAGCCGACCATGACGGCTGGCGGAGAAATCTCTCTTTCGCCGTAAATGCCCAACATTTTCTAATAAGCCGACTGAATAATATAGCAAGACCCATGTCGATACGACGGTCTGCATATAATCAGCACTACGCTCATATCGGAGCGCTCATTGAGGTCGGCACCTGTGTGAACACCCTCGCCGAGGCAAAAGCGGCGACGGAGATATTGGGCGAGGTTTTAAGCGGAATGATACTGTCGGGCGTTCCGCTTTACGGGGAGTAAGCTATGAAGGTAATATGTATAGAAATCAAGATCCTGATGATGATCGTGTTTTTAGCGGTCATTCTCGGCATCATAACGGTAACACCTTGCGGAGGACAAAAGGGCTTTCTCGGTCGATGCTACGGCTTCGATCAAGGCCGCTGTAAGGAGCTTGCCTGCAAGGCAAAAAACGCGATGACCGATATGTGTAAGTAAAAATATCCGCCCATGCGGGCGGATATTTTTTGTTATTAACTTTGAACGGGATTCAAGCGCTCACGCTTTTTTTGACGCGACACGCCGACTATGCTAAACATAAACATAATCGCAGCTGCCAACGTTCCATAAATAATCGTGCCGTAGCCGAAAGCGTCATAACAGCAGGCGAGAGAAAAAAGAGATGCCAAAATTCCTAAAAACCAAGCAATAAGCTTTACTTTTATATGCGGCTTCGACACCATCTTTCCAATCAGATAAGAGGATATCGAAGTAAGAGCGAATAAAAACGGCAGTATTAAAAGCAATTCATAATAGATCAGTTCATGCCACGGAGCATACGGAAAGAACAGCAGCGCATTTAATAGCAAGCTCATAGTAGCGAAGATTATTGTAAATATTTTCGCCGTCTTTTTATTTCCGCTTGGTCTATCCAAATGATAATTCAGTAGCGCCCATATAGCGCAGATCAAATACAAAACGCCTTTTATCGGAATATACAGGGTCATAATAGTCTTAAATCTGATTATAAAGACGACGATATCCATCGCGATCATTGCCGAAGCACATGACCAAACAACTATTTTTTTGTGTTTTCTCGGCACTTCGACAGACTCAGCCAAACGCTTTGTGAATCCACAGAAAAGCGGTGGAAGCACAAAAATATTTAAGAACACAAACAAAAGTCCAAACAAATCAAAGACCTGCCATAATAAATATGCCAGCAGATAAGTAGCAAGATTTAAACTAGCTAAAACAATTACAGTATTACGCATTCTCATAATATTTTCTCCTTTCCGACGCGGTGGCAGTGCGGGTTTATTTTCAGGTTTCTGTTATTATTTTCTTGCGTTTGCGCACTCTTTTTACGATAAACAGCGTGACCGCAGCAATTACGGCAACTATCGCCGCGACAAGGGCTGCGAGGTTAAGGTAAATCGAAGTGTTGTCGGGGTAATCAAGAGTATGGGTCTCCCACGTAGCAGGATCGTCGGTCTGACCGCCTTTGCCCGTGCGGCATCTTATCACTATTGATTTTTCGCCCCATTCAATTTCGTATGCACTGTTTCCTCGGAATATCGAAACTCCGTCGTCAGAATCTATGCTTCCGAGCTTCGGCGCAAGCCATATTTCTATCCAATTAGGAGACGAGCCCTCTACTCCGTATATATCGGAGCCGCCGCCCATTCCGAAGCCCCACTCATCAATAATTAGTGTATATTTACCGTCTGGGGAGTGGATAAGCACGTCTGCTTTATCGCCATATGCACCTTGGTGCATCGCAAAGCTCAAATAGGAAAGGAAGCCAACCGGAACCAGTATCACGACGGCGAGAATAGAAACTATTGTAATAATCAGGATTTTTTTCGTTTTCGATGTCATTTTACTCGTTACTCCTTTGAATTAGCAAATAATCTACAAAAGCTTCTGTAAACGCTTTCTGTTGATAGTCATATATTGAATAATCATCAAGAATAGGCCATTTAATGAAATACGGTGAATGGTCGTTACAATAATCAGTAAGTTTATTATACAACTGAGTTCTCGTCTTATCTCCTATGCCTGCGTCAATAGGATTACTGTCGTTAAAACAATGGATAACAAGGTTCTAAGGTTCTTTTTCATAGTAATCCTCCTCCATATTAAATTGTTTAAGGTCTTGGTGTTGGAAAGCTTAATAGATTGCAGGACTTAAACTTTGTTCGCTGTAATTATTATATCATAATACAGTTGACATTGCAATAGATTTGTCATGTTTTCGGAACAATATACATTTAACTAAAGTGTTTATTGTGCAAAATAGTAAAACCTCTCCAAGCGATTTACGCTTGGAGAGGTTTATTATTCCTCGGAGCAAAATCCGATCACAAACAGCTCGCGCAGGCGTTCCTTTTTGCCCTGCGCGTAAAG
>JAZNTT010000056.1:0-4423 GCA_045591885.1 Eubacteriales bacterium
ATCTCCGCAATGGTTCTTCAGAAGCTCAAGGCGGATGCTGAGGCATACCTCCGAATGAAGGTGAACAAGGCGGTAATCACCGTTCCCGCATACTTCTCCGACCCGCAGAGACAGGCAACCAAGGACGCAGGTAAGATAGCAGGACTTGAGGTCATGAGAATCATCAACGAGCCGACGGCTGCCGCTCTTGCTTACGGTATGGATAAGGAAGAGGATCAGAAGATCATGGTATTCGACCTTGGCGGCGGTACGTTCGACGTTTCGATCCTCGAAATCTCCGACGGTGTATTTGAGGTTCTCGCTACAAACGGCGATACCCGTCTCGGCGGTGACGACTTCGACCAGAGAGTTATCGACTGGATGGCAGACAAGTTCCGCGCTGAAAACGGTGTAGACCTTCGTAACGATAAGACCGTCCTTCAGCGTCTTAAGGACGCGGCTGAAAAGGCGAAGATCGAGCTTTCCGGTATGGCAAGCTCCAATATCAACCTCCCCTTCATCACCGCAACCGCAGAAGGACCTCTTCACTTCGATGCAACTCTGACGAGAGCCGAGTTTGACCGCATCACGGCTGACCTCGTTGAAAGATGTATGATCCCGACCAAGAAGGCACTCTCCGACGCAGGTATCAGCGTATCGCAGATCGACAAGGTGCTTCTCGTAGGCGGATCGACCCGTATTCCCGCGGTTCAGGAAGCAGTTAAGAAGTTCATCGGTAAGGATCCCTTCAAGGGCATCAACCCCGACGAGTGCGTAGCAGTCGGCGCGGCTATTCAGGCAGGCGTTCTCGGCGGCGACGTTAAGGACCTTCTCCTTCTCGACGTCACCCCTCTTTCTCTCGGTATCGAGACCCTCGGCGGAGTTTGCACTAAGATAATCGACAGAAATACTACCATCCCCGTAAAGAAGAGTCAGGTATTCTCGACGGCCGCTGACGGTCAGACCTCGGTTGAGATCCACATTCTTCAGGGTGAAAGAGAAATGGCGGCTGGTAACACCACCCTCGGCCGCTTCCATCTCGACGGTATCCCCTCAGCTCCCAGAGGCGTTCCGCAGATCGAGGTCACCTTCGATATCGACGCTAACGGTATCGTAAACGTTTCGGCTCAGGATAAGGGAACCGGTAAGGAACAGCACATCACTATTACCTCTTCTTCCAACATGAGCAAGGAGGATATCGACCGCGCAGTCCGCGAGGCGGAGCAGTTTGCCGATGAGGACAGAAAGCTCAAGGAAGCAGTCGAGATCAAGAACAAGGCTGATTCGCTTGTATTCCAGAGCGAAAAGACTCTTAGTGAGATCGGCGATAAGCTTCCCGAAAGCGACAAGGAAGAGGTCAAGACCGCACTTGAGAAGCTCAAGGAGACTGTAAAGGGAACCGATACCGACGCTATCAAGGCAGACACCGAAGCGCTTGAGCAGGCGTTCTACCGTCTCTCCGAGAAGCTCTACAAGGCACAGGGCGGAGATCCCAATGCACAGGGCTTCGATCCCAACGCCGCACAGGGCGGTGCTCAGCAGGGCGATAACGGTCAGGGCTACTACAACGCAGATTACGAAGATAAGACCGGAAACTAAAATAATTCAGAACCGACAGCCGAGACGGATTTCCGTCTCGGCTGTAAACGAGGTTTATAATGGCAGATAAAAGAGATTATTATGAGGTGCTGGGCCTCGGCAAGAGTGCATCGGACGATGAAATAAAAAAGGCGTACCGCAAGCTTGCAAAGAAGTATCACCCCGATATGAACCCGGGCGATAAGGCGGCAGAGGAAAGCTTCAAGGAAGTAAACGAGGCATACGCCGTTCTTTCCGATCCCGATAAAAAGAGCAAATACGACCAGTTCGGACATTCCGCGTTCGATCCGTCAATGGGCGGAAGCGGATTTGGCGGGGCGGGCTTTGGCGGCTTTGATTTCGGAGACATATTCAGCTCGATGTTCGGCGGCGGCTTCGGTGGCGGCGGTTCAAGTAGAAGAAACGGTCCGATGCGCGGAGACGATCTTCAGTACCGTCTTACCTTGACCTTTGACGAAGCGTATTTCGGCTGTAAAAAGGATATTTCTTACGGACGCGTTGAGAAGTGCTCCGATTGCGGAGGAAACGGTGCAAGTAAGGGTACAAGCCCCGAGACCTGTCCGAACTGCGGAGGCAGAGGTCAGGTGAATACTACTCAGAGAACGCCTTTTGGTGTTTTCCAGAGCACGACAACCTGCGACACTTGTCGCGGAACGGGTAAGATCGTCAAGAATCCCTGTAAAAACTGTAACGGTAAGGGCTACGTAAAGATTCAAAAGAAGTTGACTGTAACGATCCCCGCGGGAATCGACAACGGCGAGACTCTGCGCGTTTCGGGTCAGGGTAACGACGGACGTAACGGCGGAGGCGCAGGTGATCTTTACGTTACCGTAAACGTCCGTCCTCATCAGATATTTGAGCGCGAAGGCACAACGCTTTTCTGCGAGATACCGATAACATTCGTTGAAGCGGCGCTCGGTGCTGAGATAGACGTTCCGACGATGACGGGAAGCGTAAAATTCAACATACCCGAGGGAACACAAACGGGAACCCGCTTTACCGTAAAGGGTGAGGGCGTGGTATCTCCCCGTAACGGCAGAAAGGGTGACCTCGTATTCGAGACAACGGTCGAGGTCCCGAAAAACTTAAGCGAAAAGCAAAAAGCCGCACTCCGCGCTTTTGCCGAGGAAAGCGGACAGAAAAATTATCAGAAGAAGCAGTCATTCTTCAAGAAATTCAAGAAATAAGGCAGGGCCGCAGACGTTTTTTCGCCTGCGGCGGTCTGCGTTAAAAAATAGGGAATCTGATATGAATAGCTGGACACAAATAAGAGTCGCGTGCGGAATTAAGGACCTTGATACCGTATGCGCGGTAATGAGTATGATAGATAACGGACTTATGATTGAGGACGCAAACGAGGTGGATACGCTTGACCATTGTTACGGCGAGCTTATCGACGAATCGCTGATAAATGCCGACAGAACTGTCGGCGCGGTAAGCGTCTATATACCCGACGAGAGAAATCCCGCAGAGTGCGTTTCCTTCATCAAGGAGCATCTGACGGGAATCGAATACGACCTCACCCTCTCGGGAATGAAGGAGGACTGGGCTGACTCGTGGAAGCAGTACTATAAGCCCGTCCGTATCGGCAATAAGCTCATCGTTGTTCCGAGCTGGGAGGAGTACGAGGCCGATGAAAACGACATTGTACTGCGTATGGACCCCGGGATGGCTTTCGGTACGGGAACTCACGAAACGACGCGCCTTTGCTCTCTGCTTATGGAGGAATACATAAAGGAGGGCGATCGCGTGCTCGACATCGGTACGGGTAGCGGAATACTCGCTATCGCTGCATCAAAGCTCGGCGCAGGCAAGGTTTTTGCTTACGATATCGACCCCGTTGCGATCAAGGTCGCGGAGGAAAACTGCCTTTATAACGGCTGTGAAAATATTGTATGCGGAATTGCCGATCTGCTTCGCGGTGTAGACACCCAGGAAAAATACGATTTCGTGTCCGCAAATATCGTAGCTGACATTCTCGTGCGCCTCGCGCCCGACGTGGCTGCTTATATGAAGGACGGCGGACTTATCGCCGTATCGGGAATAATCGATTCTCAGGAAGAAAGAGTAAAGGACGCGCTGATAAAGGGCGGACTTACCTATATAAAGACCGTAGAGGAAAACGACTGGAACGCAATGATGTTCGTTAAGGGCGGTAGAAACTGATATGAATACACAGCATTTTAAGTACGCTCTCGAGGTCGAAAAGACCGGGTCGATAACTCAAGCGGCGGAAAATCTCTTCATGGGACAGCCGAATCTGTCAAAATCCATAAAGGAGCTTGAGGACACGCTCGGCATCGAGATATTCAAGCGTACCTCCCGAGGAGTTGTTCCGACCGATAAGGGACAGGAATTTCTGCGCTACGCGAGAAATATTCTCTCGCAGATAGAAGAAATGCAGAGCATCTGCCGTGATAGGGACCCCGATATGCAGAGTTTCAACGTCTGCGTGCCGCGCGGAAGCTACGCGTCGGTCGCGGCAAGAGAGTTCGTTGCTTCTCTTGACGAGGGTAAGCCGATAGACGTTAACCTCGGTGAGACGACGTCGATTGACGGTGTTAACATGGTCTCGGACGGTATTTTTAACCTCGGCGTTATTCGCTATCAGACGCAGTATGAGCCGTATTTTGCCGATTTTTGCCGCGATAAGGGACTTAAATGCGAAACAGTATGGGAATTTGAAAGTCTTGCGCTCATGTCCGAAAAGCATCCGCTTGCAGGCAGAAGCAAGCTATCGCTTTCCGATTTTGCACCATACGTTGAGATAACTCACGGCGACTGTAACGTGCCGTATATAAACGTCGCACAGACCGAAAATCTTTCCCTTAATCTTTCGGGCAAA